>JAQTLI010000038.1 GCA_028714995.1 Methylobacter sp.
TGATTCCCGATCAAGACCGATCGCCCTTAACATTTCTGTTAACAGTTGACCCGCATTGCCGACAAAGGGTAAACCTTGCTGATCTTCGCTTTGCCCCGGCGCTTCACCAATCACCATCCAGTCTGCATGTTTATTGCCCGATCCAAAAACTGTTTGAGTGCGCGTTTTACATAACGAACATTTGATACAGCTGGCGACTTCTGCTTGCAATGAATTCCATATTACAGATTCTGTGGATTCAGATCCAGCAGGCGAAAAGCTATCGGCATTTTCAATTACGGCAAATGGTTGTTCATGATTGGCGGATGCCCGGGGTACCCAGACATCAATGCCCATAGCTTCAAGGTATTGCAGACGCGTTGCGTTATCCAAAATCAACTCTCATAGTCAATACTGCGAAACCGTTTGTACCTTTTTAAACATCACCTTTCTGGGGATGGCGGCGCTGATCAGGGCTATGCAGTTTATTCACGGCATTGATATAGGCTTTGGCTGATGCAATAACTATATCGGTATCAGCGCCCAACCCGTTAACAATCCGCCCTGCTTTTTCAAGACGAATAGTGACTTCGCCCTGGGCATCAGTGCCGTTGGTGATGTTGTTAACCGAATAAAGCTCTAGTGTGGCATCAGACTTCACCAACTTTTCAATGGCTTTTAAGCTGGCATCGACAGCGCCGCCTCCGTTGGAATTGCCGGTGACTTCTTTATTTTCCATACGAAGTGTAACAGTTGCGCTGGGTATTTCGCCTGTTTCCGAGCACACTTTCAGTGCTATGAGTTTGATATGCTCATCTTCCGCCTCAAAACCGGCTTCTGAAATCAGTGTTTGTAAGTCTTCATCAAAGATTTCGTGTTTTTTATCGGCCAATTGCTTAAAGCGGGAAAAAGCCTCATTTAACTCTTCTTCTGAGCTGAACTCAAAGCCTAATTCAGTGATACGGCTTTTAAAAGCATTTCTGCCTGAATGCTTGCCTAACACCATACGGTTGGCAGACCAGCCTACATCTTCAGCACGCATGATTTCGTAAGTTTCTCGACTTTTTAATACGCCATCCTGATGAATGCCTGCCTCATGAGCAAAAGCATTTGCCCCAACGATGGCTTTGTTGGGCTGTACAGGAAAGCCGGTGATTGATGATACCAGTTTTGAACAGGTCAAAATTTCGCGGGTATCTATGCCGGTTTGACAAGTGAACACATCGTGGCGGGTACGAACCGCCATCACCACTTCTTCCAGAGATGCATTACCGGCGCGCTCACCCAAACCATTAATGGTGCATTCAACCTGCCGGGCACCATTCATGACGGCCGACAATGAATTAGCAACCGCTAAGCCAAGATCATTATGGCAATGCACAGAAAAAATGGCTTTGTCCGAATTAGGGATGCGATGAATCAGGTTGGCAATGGTCGCACCAAACTGCTCCGGAACGCTATAGCCGACAGTATCCGGTATGTTGAGCGTCGTTGCTCCGGCATCAATAACTGCCTCAAGTATCCGGCACAAGAAATCTTCTTCCGAGCGGCCGGCATCTTCTGGGGAAAATTCGACGTCATCGGTATACTGCCGTGCGCGTTTGACTGCCCTGACGGCATATTCGATCACTTGATCCGGCGACATCTGCAATTTCATTTGCATGTGTATCGGCGATGTTGCGATAAAGGTATGAATTCGTGACCGATTAGCGCCTTTAAGCGCATCGCCGGCTCGATCAATATCCTTGTCCAATGCTCTGGCCAAACCACATACGGTGCTGTCTTTTATAATCTTAGCGACTGCCTGAACAGATTCAAAATCGCCGGGGCTTGCGGCAGGGAAACCAGCCTCGATCACGTCAACTTTTAAACGCTCCAGAGCCTTGGCAATTCTGACTTTTTCATCGCGCGTCATTGAAGCGCCGGGACTTTGCTCGCCATCACGCAAGGTTGTATCAAATATAATTAACTTGTCTTTCATAAAAAACTCCATTCACGGAGAACTATCAACTTTTACGTTGATACAAAAATAAGGGGGGATTTGAATAACTAATGAAAAAGATAGATGCCCATCAGGGCAGGAGTCTTAAAGACAGGTATAACCATGCACACAAAGGCACTTCGGCAGGCATTGCGCCGGCAAAAGTGTTTTCAAAATGTGTAGTGTGCTGAATAAACATGGTCATGACTATACGCCAATGGCGGTATACCCTCAAGCAGATTTTACGATTTACGCCCCTGTAGCCTGCGTCTACGCATGATCAAGGTAAAAACCGGTCCTGAAATCGCATAACCCAAAAACAATAAGAACAGCATTGTTTGCGGTTGCGCCATAACAAAAGCGATACCCAGCATGACAGCAATGGCTACAATAAAAGGCACTTTACCTTTTAAGTCGATATCTTTGAAGCTGGAATAGCGGAAATTACTCACCATTAACAACCCGGTACTGATGGTTAGCGCTATGGCAAAAAACTTGAAGATTTCAATATCGTAATTATATTCCAGGCAAATCCAGATAAATCCGGCAAGAATAGCGGCGGCGGCAGGGCTGGGGAGACCTTGAAAATAATTTTTATCGGCCGTTGCAAGCTGCGTATTAAAGCGGGCAAGTCTTAATGCGCCTCCAGCCATGTGTACAAATGCAGCAAACAGGCCCAATTTACCCAGACTGGAAAAAGCCCATAGATACATCACCAAAGCAGGTGCGGCACCAAATGAAACCATATCCGAAAGGCTGTCATATTGAGCGCCAAATTCACTTTGTGTATGGGTCAACCTCGCCACCCGGCCATCCAGACCATCCAGAATCATCGCTACAAAAATAGCTACAACAGCTGTTTCGTAACGCCCACCCATCGCGGAAGTAATGGCATAGAAGCCGGAAAATAGAGCGCCTGTGGTAAATAAATTGGGTAATAAATAAATCCCCCGACGACGATTTAAGCGTTTTTCTGGAACCATACTGCAATCAATCCTTAGTTTCATAGTCAGTAAAAAACATTGCGTATAATTATACAATGAGCCTGCAAACTGCACCTAGCTTAATCAAAAATCAATCTTAACCAAAATGGGAGACGGATTAAATATCTAAGCCCATTCTGCACTTAAACTCTCCGCCTGCTCCAGCACCAGTTGAACTGCCTCATCCTGCCGAACCGGCGGATACTTATATTTTCGCAAAATACGCTTAACCATCAACCGCAATTTAGCTCGCACGTTATCGCGTACGGCCCAATCTACGCTAGCGTTCTGGCGTAGATTTTCCGCCAGCTCATGGGCGATTTTCTTCAGGGTTTCATCACCCAGTTCCCGCACTGAATCTTCATTGTTTGCCAGGGCATCGTAGAAGGCCAGTTCGTCATTGTTGAGGCCAAGGTCGGCACCACGGTCTACTGCCTCCTTGAACTTCTTCGCCATCTGGATCAGTTCTTCCATCACCTGTGCGGTTTCAATGGAACGGTTCTGATATCGCTTGATGACGTTGCTGAGCAGTTCTGAGAATTTAGTCTGCTGGACGACATTGCTGGCGAAGCGGGTTTTGATTTCACCTTCCAGCAAACGTTCCAGCAATTCCACCGCGAGGTTGCGCTCCGGCAGGTTACGCACGTCGTTCAGGAAGTCTTCGTCCAGGATGCCGATATTCGGTTTATCCAGCCCCACGGCATTGAAGATGTCGACAACTTCTTCCGATACCACCGCAGAGCCGATGATCTGGCGTATGGCGAGTTCGCGTTCTTCATCGGTTTTCTTTTTGCTGCTGATTTCTTTCTTGGTCAGCAACACTTTAACCGCCTGAAAGAAGGCGACTTCTTCACGCACGGCCTTGGCTTCATCCAGTGTGCAGCACAAAGTAAAGGCTTTTGACATCGCCAGGGCAGTGTCACCAAAGCGTTTCTTGCCGTCCTCAATGCCAAGAACATAGTTGGCAGTTTTCGCCAGTATGCTATGGCCATCCGTCAGGAATCCGCTGTAATCAAATTCGTGCAGCATGGCACGTAAGATATCGAGCTTTTCTTCCAGCACTGCATAGGCTTCATGAGCATCTACGGTCGGGCGTCCGCGTCCTTTACTGGCGGTGTATTCCTTTAATGCTTGTTGCAGGTCATTGGCAATGCCGATGTAATCGACCACCAGTCCACCCTGTTTATCTCGGAATACGCGGTTCACCCTGGCAATGGCTTGCATCAGGTTATGGCCTTTCATGGGCTTGTCCACATACATCGTATGCACACAAGGCGCGTCAAAGCCGGTCAGCCACATATCACGCACAATCACCAGACTCATTGTATCTTCAGGGTCTTTGAAGCGTTTTTCCAGCCGTTTTTTGACTTGTTTGGAATAGATATGCGGTCGCAGCAGTGGCTTGTCGCTGGCGGAGCCGGTCATCACCACCTTGATCACACCCTTTTCCGGGTCTTCATCATGCCAGTCGGGGCGTAGCGCGATGATGGCGTTGTACAGGTGCGCGCAGATTTCGCGACTCATTGCCACCACCATGGCCTTGCCGGATTGCGCCTCGCTGCGTTCCTCGAAGTGGGCGACCAGATCTGCGGCCACTTGCCGGATGCGGGGTTCTGCACCGACGACGCTTTCCAGTGCCGCCCAGCGACTCTTCAGCCGAGCTTGCTGGTCTTCTTCCTCATCTTCCGCCAGTTCATCGACTTCGGCGTCGATGTCTGGCAATGACTCTTCCTTCAGACCCAGCTTGGCCAGGCGTGACTCAAAATAAATCGCCACTGTCGCGCCGTCTTCGCGGGCCTGCTGCATGTCGTAAATGTGGATGTAATCGCCGAACACGGCACGGGTATCGCGGTCTTCGGAGGATACCGGCGTACCGGTGAAAGCGACGAAGGTGGCGTTCGGCAGCGCATCACGTAAATGCTGGGCGTAACCGACCTGATAGCGCGTTAAATAGCTGGCCGGATCTTCGGCAGCCATCAAAACGTCGTTATTCCTATTCCTGTTAAGCTTGTCCCCGAAAGCTTCTATCGGGGAGTGGGTACGACGGACAGTTTTGAGTTTGGCCTCAAAACCATACTGGGTACGATGCGCTTCATCGGCAATCACCACGATATTGTGACGATCCGACAGCACAGGAAAGCTGTCTTCATCCTCACCGGGCATGAACTTCTGGATAGTGGCAAACACGATGCCGCCGGAAGGGCGATTGGCTAACTTAGCCCTCAAATCCTGACGGGTTTCGCCCTGTACCGGCTGCTCACGCAATAAATCCTGCGACAGGGAGAATACGCCAAACAACTGCCCATCAAGATCATTGCGGTCGGTAATCACCACGATAGTCGGGTTTTTCATCGCAACTTCGCGCATCACGCGGGCGGCAAAACAGGTCATGGTGATACTCTTGCCTGAGCCTTGCGTATGCCAGACCACGCCGCCTTTGTGACTGCCACCAGGACGGGATGCATCTACCACCTGCGTGATGGCCGAACGCACTGCGTGGAATTGGTGATAACCGGCGATCTTCTTGACCAGTGTGCCGTCATCTTCAAACAGCACAAAGAAGCGTAGGAAATCCAGCAGATAAGCCGGAGCCAATACACCGCGCACCAGCGTTTCCAGTTCATTGAACTGGCCGAGTGGATCAAGCGTCACACCATCAATGGTGCGCCATGCCATAAAACGCTCTTTGTCAGCAGAAAGCGAACCCATGAGCGCTTCAGTGCCGTCCGAGATCACCAGCACTTCGTTATACTGGAATACGTCCGGAATCTGCTCCTTGTAAGTGTCAATCTGGTCATAGGCCTTCCATATATCGGCAGTGAGGTCAGCAGGGTTCTTCAGCTCCAGTAGCACCAGCGGCAAGCCATTGATGAATAGAATGATGTCAGGGCGGCGGGTATATTTGGGGCCCTTGATAGAGAACTGATTAATCGCCAGCCATTCATTTGCAGCGACATCTTCAAAGTCGATCAGTCGCACAAAATCGCCGCGTGTTTCTCCCTCTTTTTGATATTCCACCGGCACACCGTTGACCAGCAAGCGGTGAAAGTGACGATTGGCCGCCAGCAGCACCGGCGTATCCAGATTCAAAACCTGCTGCAATGCATCTTCACGGGCGACCAGAGGAACCAGAGGATTAAGCCGGTTGATCGCGTTGCGCAAGCGTTCGACTAAAACCGTCTGAGTGTAATTGCTGCGCTCGGGCGCATTGCCGTCCACTGCAATGTCGGGGCCATAGACAGAGGTGTAGCCGACATCGGTCAACCAGCTTAAGGTTTCTTGTTCCAGTTGGTCTTCAGTCATTTGTTCACTTCCATTTCGCCAAATATATTAAATGCTGTTGAGTATAGAAAATGCGGTTTTTTATACATGCCAGTCTTGATGTGTATAGAAAAAGGAATTTTTTATACATCATAGCAACCAGAAAATTCTTTCCAGTTGATTTTTGGTCACGTTTGTCACAGTAAAAAGCTTTACATGAGCCGCTTATCATGTAAAAAATATCAGTTATTTTTAACATGATGTCAGCGGGCAGAAGACTGCCTCCTCTTGCACCCTCGACAATACCGCTTTCGTATCCACCGCGCCAACTCACCGCGCTCGGTCACGCCGGCGACATTAGCGATTTAATTAAAAATTCTTTATTTTTCAAGTCACTATATTCGACAGCCGCAAAAAATTACATTTGCGATTAAATAAAGTCATGCCCAAAATGGCACATACTTGGCGTAGCGTTTGGAAGCATTTTCAGGGTCATCCAGCTTAATCATGTTCTGTTCAACTGCGGCAGTAATAACCTGAGAAACAGTAGACGTCTTCGCCCTCGTATCGTCGAGCTTGAAACGTTCCCGCAGGCTCTGATTACTCATCTTTTCATTGCTGACGTATTTCAGGCAACAGTGCATATAGCATGCGCTCACCCGCTCCTTTGGCTCCATATCAACGAAGTCCTTATGCGCAAAAAGGGCAACTGTTGTATGCACGGGTGTCACCCAAAATTCCGGCGCTGGCAACTGATAATACTCAGTGTTAAACACGACCTTGTCGATGCCACTACCTTTTTCTTCGCAGATTCCCATGCGACGCATCAGGTCTGCCAGTTTCTCGTTACGCGCTTTGTATTCATCCACAAAGCGCTCAGTCGGAATCAGAGGCTGGCCGGGGTTAGTGATCTCAATCCGGTCTGCATAAATTTCCACCATCACTGAGCCGCCAGACTCTTCAAAGTCCTGATGCACAAGCGCATTGGCAACCAGCTCACGAATCGCCAGTTCGGGGAACATCCGTACCTCCTCACGTAGCGCCTGACCGATGACTTCGTTCACTGGCAATTGGCTGTTGATATAAGAAATCAGTGCTTCAAAACCGACGGCATACCCTTTCTGGCCAATCAAATCACGTTCGGTTTGCAGTTTGTTCTTGCCCTTGTACTTGACCATCCGCACTGTTTTACGCATTAAAGAGTCAAACTGGCGCATATCCTTCGCCAGCAGTAAGGCACCTAAATTCGTAATTTTGTATTGTCCTGATTCGACACGAATCAGTTTTTCACTGACCAAACGCGCAAGGATACCGTCTCTTGATGCGGGCAGTGGCAATTTCAGCAGCTCAAAAAACGTTTGAATATCCAGCGCCGCAACAACGGCATCAGCATCAATGGCTGCCGATGCGTCCAACGCGAGAAAATCAGCCTTCCCCTCTGAAAAAATGCGCCGTAACTGATCCGGTGACATGGGAACCAACTCCTCTCCGGCTCGCATCAAATATGCTCCTTCATGATGTAATGGCTGACCAATCGGGCGCGATGGAATTTGGAATACTAATACTCTGCCATCGGGATGTTGTAGTTCCTGAATATCTACGCGAAAATGCAGGGCATTCAAAATTCTGGCTTTGATATCACCAGTGATCAAAAACGCCTGGGTGTCGACCACGCGACGCGGCGGTTTATCGCTAACGCCGAGCACTAAATAACCGCCGCCTTCGTTAGCAAGTGCCACACAATACTTCAGCAGTTTGCCGGTATCGAACTGCTGCTTGGCTTCTTTGAACTCAAGATGTTCGTTCTCTGGTACATCAAGAAGCCAGTGATTGAGTTGTTCGAGAGTGATCATGCGGTAGTTTCCTCAATCAAAGCCTCGGCATCCGGTAGGCGCAACTGGCCGGAGATCAGGCGTGGGAGCAAGGTGTCGCGGAGGGTGGCTAGGGTTTTGATTTGTTGCTCAATAATTTTTATTTTTTGAAAAATAACCGAAACTTGATCTTGAAAAACAACAAGAATTTTCGGAGCAGGTATAAGTATCGGAATGCTCTTTACAGTTTTTGAATTTACTGCGTCAGCAATCGAGGAGGTACTACTTAAAGTTGAATAATCAAATTGCCTTAGATGAAGATAGATAAACTCAGTTGACAAGGGTACCTGTCTATCCAATTTAAAGTGAGCAATCGCCTCGTTTGTTGTCATTTCGCCGTCGCTTATCGCAACACGACCAATGGTCATTTTGAAGCTCAACATTACGGTATTGTCAGGAACAACTCGAACATTAAAACGTTCAATAGATTCGGCAGTTAAAAACTCATTGGTTGTTGAAATATAAGCCCCTGAAATGCCCATGTCTCGTATAGAAACCCAGCGCACATCATTAGGGTTCTCAGAAAACCAATGCTGTTCTTTTCTTGGTGGGGTTTTACCAATCCCAACTGTCGAAATCCCATCGAGTGTGCTTGCCCGCCACCCTTTCGGCAACAAGCCCAGTTCTGATTTCTCAAAGCTGTCGGGAAAGAGCTCGGCGGTTTCGGCATCCATGCCTTCCGGCTCAAGGCCTTGCTGTTTGGCACGTACGGGGTCGAAGTCCACGAACCAGGATTTGAACAGGGCCTGGGCGATGGCTTCGAGGGTGGTGTTGGTTTCGCGTAGTAGTCTAATTTTGCCATCCAGAGACAATAAAATAGAAGTAATATCTGTACTGGCATCGTGATCTATTTTCGGGCATGGCACAGACTCGATTGTCTTCGCGCTTATGTTTACTTGATTCGCACTACCAGTTGAATTTGATACTAAAAAATCTTGAGATTCCTTTAATGATAAAAGATAAAACAAGAAATCTAAGTCAATATTCGAAGATTCTTTAAGTATTAAGCGTCCAACTCGTTGATTAATTAATGCAGATTTTTCACCTTTCCAAACACGTGCAGCTCTCCCCACTAATGATTCCGGCGCACTTGGACCAGAGCCGGTCATCGAGATTAGAATATCTCCAGGTTTTGTAGTCCATTTGCTAGTTGCTGTAGCAACTTCAGTAGACACAAATGTCGTATCGTCATATGACACATGTCCGTTTCGGACGTTTTTAATTTTTAAAACCGACCATTCACCAGTTGATTTAAAGTCTTGGCTTTTATAAGCGTATCCACCTTGAACAGTTGCAAATTCGCCTAGAGTTGTCATCTCAAAACTCATACCCCAAGCCTCCCAACTTCTGGCGTATCAGTTGATCCAGTTCCGCGCCTTTCGCCATTTGCTCGCCCAGCGTTTCGGTCAGCTTTTGCATTTTCTCGGCAAAGCCCTCGTCATCGTCTTCAACGGCTTCTGCGCCGACATAGCGACCAGGCGTGAGAACGTGTCCGTGTTCGGCGATTTCTGCCAGGGTGACGCTGCGGCAGTAGCCGGGGATGTCTTGATAAATCCCCCCTTCGACGGGCTCAGGGCGAACGGTTTCTTCATCCGTTCGTGGTGAGCTTGTCGAACCGCGCCATGCTTCGACGGTGTTGGCGATCTTTTCTATGACTTCATCGGTGAATTCGCATTGCACGCGGCTGATCATGCTGCCGAGTTTGCGGGCGTCGATGAACAGGACTTCACCTTGCCGGACGCGCTTTTCCTTGACCAGAAACCACAGGCAGGCGGGGATCTGGGTGTTGAAAAACAGCTGGCCGGGCAGTGCGATCATGACTTCGACCTTATCAGCATCGACCATGGCGCGGCGGATGTCGCCTTCGCTGTTCTGGCTGGATGACATCGAGCCGTTGGCGAGCACGATACCGGCGCGGCCTGTGGGTTTCAGGTGGTACAGCATGTGTTGCAACCAGGCATAGTTGGCATTGCCTAGTGGCGGCGTGCCGTAAACCCAGCGCGGGTCGCCTTCCAGGCTGCCGTGCCACCAGTCGGAGATATTGAACGGCGGATTGGCGAGCACAAAATCGGCGCGCAGGTCGGGGTGCTGGTCGCGTACGAAGGTGTCGGCGGGTTCTTTGCCCAGATTGAAGTCGATGCCGCGAATGGCAAGGTTCATCGCAGCCAGTCGCCATGTGGTCGGATTGGCTTCCTGCCCGTAGATGGAGACGTCGCCCAATTTGCCGCCGTGGGCTTCGATGAATTTTTCCGATTGCACAAACATGCCGCCGGAACCGCAGCAGGGGTCATAGACCTGACCATGATGCGGGGCGAGTACGGCAACCAAGGTTTTTACGATGGAAGCTGGCGTATAGAATTGCCCGCCGCGCTTGCCCTCGGCGCTGGCGAACTGGCCAAGGAAGTATTCATAAACCTGACCGAGCAGATCGCGGGCGTGGTTTTTAGCGGTATCAGTCGATTCACCAAAGCCGATTTGCGAGACCAGATCGACCAGTTCACCCAGTTTGCCATCGGGCAGTTGTACTCTGGCATAGCGTTTGTCGAGGATACCTTTGAGCTTGGGATTTTCAGCTTCAATCAGCGATAGCGCGTCATCGATGCGTTTGCCGATATCGGCCTGTTTGGCCTGGGCGCGCAGGCTTTCCCAACGGGCGGCTTCAGGCACCCAGAATACGTTGACTTCTTTGTAGTAGTCGCGGTCTTCAAGTTCTTCATTGATGAGGTCTTGGTCGGCATCATCCAGATAGTAATCGTCTTGGCTATCTGCAAACTTGCGCGTGAGTTCTGCTCGGCGGGTCTGGAAGGTGTCGGAGATGTATTTGACGAAGATGAGGCCGAGCACGATGTGCTTGTATTCGGCGGCGTCCATGTTGGCGCGCAGCTTGTCGGCGGTAGCCCAGAGTGTTTTTTTGATGTCTTCGATCATGCGTTTTTGCTTGAGAAATTGGAATTATTTTGTTGTTAGGGAAGCGCTGAATAAATTGATTTCGTTCATGGTTCGACAAGCTCACCACGAACGAAATCAAAATATTACCGTTCATCCTGAGCCTGTCGAAGGATTAAATTAGCGCTTCCTTAGTGTGTATCCGTTCTGATAACTTGGATGCAGGTTCTGGCTATAGTATCACGAAGTTTTGTCCATTGACTTTGTACCCCCAGTTCAGGATGTGCTATCGCTGAAAACAAAAAAGCCCATCATAAAGACGGGCTTTTTAAGCTAATAAACCAGGAAACAATTATCGATTGTTAAATCGAGTTATTGTTTCTTGATTTAAGTTTTAGTTTTTGGTTTTATCAACGATCTGGTTGGCTTTGATCCAAGGCATCATGCTGCGCAGTTTTGCACCAACAACCTCGATAGGATGTTCTGCATTCAAACGACGCTTGGCAGTCATTTCCGGATAGTTAGTCATGCCTTCCATAATGAATTGCTTGGCGTACTCGCCGTTTCTGATATTTTTCA
This sequence comes from Methylobacter sp., assembly GCA_028714995.1. Taxonomy (GTDB): domain Bacteria; phylum Pseudomonadota; class Gammaproteobacteria; order Methylococcales; family Methylomonadaceae; genus Methylobacter_A. The sequence goes on from JAQTLI010000038.1 coordinate 11,541, forward strand.
ATGCTTCGCGCATTGCCCAGCGGCTTTCTTCGTTAATGACGCGTGGGCCTGTAACGTATTCACCGTACTCGGCATTGTTAGAGATGGAGTAGTTCATGTTGGCAATGCCGCCTTCGTACATCAGGTCAACAATCAGTTTTAATTCGTGCAGACATTCAAAGTAGGCCATTTCCGGTGCATAACCGGCTTCAACCAGTGTTTCAAAGCCCGCTTTAACCAATTCAACCGCACCGCCGCATAATACGGCTTGTTCACCAAACAAATCGGTTTCTGTTTCGTCGCGGAAAGTGGTTTCAATGATGCCTGAACGACCACCGCCGATAGCTGATGCGTAAGACAAACAAATAGCTTTAGCTTTGCCGGAAGAATCCTGGTGTATGGCTATTAAATCAGGGATGCCGCCGCCGCGTACAAATTCGGAGCGAACTGTATGGCCCGGTGCTTTGGGTGCAATCATGATCACGTCTAAATCAGCGCGAGGAACAATTTGGTTGTACAAAATTGCAAAACCGTGGGCGAATGCTAACGCAGCACCTTTTTTAATG
>JAQTLI010000039.1 GCA_028714995.1 Methylobacter sp.
GATAGAAAGTGCTGGGATCGGGCCTGTTCAACGCGGCGTTGCGGGCAAAGCGTTCGGGCAAATCAGGATTGGCGATGAACAATACGCCAAAGGCGAGAAGGTCAGCATGGTTTTGCGCTATGGCCGTGTTGGCCTTTTCAAAGTCATAACCTGCATTGGTCATGTAAGTACCTTTGAATAAAGGCCTCAACTCATTTAGGTCAAATGCCTCGCCAGCAGCGCCGGGCGCTTCTTTCCCCATTTCTGTGACATGCAAATAGGCCAGATTGAAGCGATTAAGTTGCTCGACTACATAACTGAAAGTTGCTTTTGGATTGGAATCACGCATGTCGTTGAAAGGTTGCAAGGGCGATAAACGCACACCAACCCGATGACTGCCCCAAACGTTACAAACCGCTTCAGTCACTTCAAACAGCAGTCGTGCTCTATTGGCGATAGATCCACCATATGTATCCGTACGGTGATTTGCCCCATCCCGCAAAAACTGATCCAGCAAATAACCATTGGCGCTGTGAATTTCCACGCCATCGAATCCGGCTTGCAGGGCACAGTTTGCTGCATTGCGGTATTGTTCGATGATGTCCGGGAGTTCCGCCAATTCGAGGGCGCGAGGCGTTACAAAGTCACAAAGTCCTTGGTCGGAAACGAACACCTGTCCGGCGGGTTTGATAGCCGACGGCGCAACAGGCAGTTCTCCATTTGGTTGCAGGCCAGGATGAGAAATGCGTCCGACATGCCAAAGCTGCAGGAAAATACGCCCGCCTTCAGCATGAACCGCATCGGTAACCTTTTTCCAGCCCGCCACTTGCTCCGGGTTATATATCCCTGGCGTGTTTGAATAACCCATGCCTTGCGGGGAGACTTGCGAACCTTCACTGATGATGAGGCCGGCGCTTGCTCGCTGGCGATAGTACTCAACCATCAGATCATTTGGAATGTTGCCGGGATAAGCCCGGCACCGGGTCAAGGGTGCCATTACCAGCCTGTTTCTTAGGGTATAGGGGCCGAGTTGTATGGGAGATAAAACAGTCAAGTGTTGTTGGGGCATGGCTCTAACTCAGGCTGATAGAAAACCACACTATAGCATCGCGGTATCAGTCATTTCCAGTTTGACGGTCAGCCCGTATAACCAACATAAGCCCGATAGCCTGCATAAACCGCCAGTAGCAGAAAGATGGTTCCGCTGATTTTGTGCAGCAGTACTAAAGGAACCTTTTGTAGAATAGTCCGGCCAGCCAGAATCCCCAAGGCGGATGTTGATGCTAATGCGGCTGTGGAGCCGAACCACACGGCGATAGGTGCTGCGGTACTGCTTAAGGCAACAACGGCCAGTTGTGTTTTGTCGCCGAACTCAGCCACTGTAATCAATAAGAAAGTGGTGAAGAAAATGCCGTGACCACTTTTTTCCTTAATTTCTTCCTCGTCATCATCCTCTTCTACACGTAAGGAATGAATGCCAAAAGCTGCAAACAGGAAGGCGACTATTGCCGCGACAATATGTTCAGGCAACCAGCTGGCAATAGCGACACCAAAAACAACAGCCAAGGTGTTTAAAAAGGCAAAAGCAGCGACAGCACCCAGCATAATGGGCATGGCCCTGTGCCGGGATGCCAGGGTCATGCAGACCAGTTGGCTTTTATCACCAATTTCCGCCGCTGCAATCAGGGCAAAGCTGGTTACCGCTGCGGCTGATATCTCGGTGATGTTGCCTGTGGTCAGTAATGATAAAAAGTTTTGTAAATAGCCGTGAAAAAATTCAGAAATGTTTATGGTGCTAAGTGACGTTAGAAAGTGTTGTAAATTGTTTTGTAGATTGTCCATTTTGCTTCCGGAAAACGCCTTTCAGTTAAGAGAAAGGCGTTGGTGTGTGATTATTAGCCCAGCATATTGTCCAAGGTCATCATAATGATGAAGCCGATCATTAGAGCGAATGTTGCATAGCGCGAACGGCCATCGGAGTGGGTTTCAGGAATAATTTCTTCGCTGATGACAAAAAGCATGGCGCCAGCGGCAAAGCCCATGGCTATCGGCAGGATGGGTTGGAAGACGGTGACCATGGTAATGCCCAGCAAACCGCCTACAGGCTCAACCAGGCCTGTTACGGTGGCAATGCCTACGGCTCGCCATTTGTTGTAGCCCAATCCGACCAAGGGCAGGGCAACGGCCAAGCCTTCGGGGATATTTTGCAGGGCAATAGCAACAGCCAGGATGATACCGTTTTTCATTTCTCCCGAACCAAAACTGACGCCGACTGACATGCCTTCAGGAAAGTTGTGGATGGTAATTGCAATGACGAATAACCAGACTTTGTTTAGGGAGTTCAGTTTGGTATTGGCAATTGAATCAAGGTGTACATGCGGCAACTGGCGGTCGGCGTAATGCAAAAACACAGCGCCGATCAACATACCCAGGGAGACGATATAAATGCCTTTGCCCGGCCAGATTTGATTGCCATAATCCATGCCAGGAACCAGCAGGGAAAATGCGGTTGCAGCCAGCATGACGCCAGCGGCCGCGCCGAGCATGCTGTTGAAGAGGTTTTTTGAGATGTCTTTAAAAAACAGGGCAGGTAAAGCGCCAAGTCCCGTAGCCAGTCCGGCCAGGATGCTGGCAAAGAAACCGATAACAACAATTTCACCAAAAATCAGATATAAACCGCCAAAAATCACCAGCTGTGATAACAGGAATAGCGCGGCCACTGTGGTCCAGCGTTTAAGCGGGGGCATATTGACTATTGCCCGATAATTTTCGTTGGATTTTATCCTGGTTGCCTGGGTTTCAAAATAGCGTTGCAAGGTTGATATTGTCTTGGTTGTAAATGTCATAAGATTTGCCTGCGTCAGCTTGTTGCGGAATAGGTGCATGGCATTATAGCGAAATACCAATTAATTGCATGGTTATCAAAAAAAGCAGGTGATTTCTGAGACATAGGAATATTTCCTTTTGTAGGCTGCTCCCTAGTGACTGTGTTTTGGTTTGGCTATGATGACGGCACGCAAACTTAGAGTGAATCATGAGAAAATTGACATACACAATACTCGGGCTAAGCTTGACGGCGGCCAGCGTCGTGTCAGCCAAAGATAAGCCGATGGATCTGGGGATTATAGATGTTGTCGCAGTTACGCCGTTACAGGATAGCGGAGTTGCTGCCAGTAAAATACCAGCCAACATCCAAACCGTTTCTTCCGAACAGCTGGAAAAAGCCCAAAGCATTAGTCTGGCGGATTATATCAATCGCTATCTGGGCAGCGTGCATATTAACGAAGCGCAAAATAACCTGCTACAGCCCGGACATTTCTTATCGCGGTTTCGTCGCTTCACCGCTGCTGGGATTGCCGCAGGGATTATCTACCTATGTTAATGGTGTCCGCTTTAACGAACCGTTTGGTGACACCGTCAATTGGGATTTGATCCCCGAAGGGGCGATTGATTCGATGGCTTTATATCCGGGCTCTAATCTGGTTTACGGCCTGAACAGTTTGGGCTGCGCCTTATCAATCAAGACCAAAACCGGGTTTTCAGCGCCCAAGCATGAGTTCGAAGTATACGGCGGTTCTTGGGACAGGCATTCCGAGGAATTAAGCAGCGGCTGGAATAACGGTACCTGGGGTTATTTTTTAGACCTGCATCACTTTAAGGAAAACGGTTGGCGGGATTTTTCACCGACCAAGGCCGATCAGGCATTCGGTACGTTGAGCTGGCGCGGCGATAAGGGTTCTTTAGACCTGACCTTGGGTGGCAATGATAATAATATGCGGGGTAACGGCGCCGCACCGATCCAGTTGCAGCAACAAGACAGGGCGGCAGTATTCACCCATCCCGACCAGACCGTCACCCGCATGTTCTTTTCCGAATTGGCAGGCAGTTATGATTTGGCTGATGATGTTGAAGTGAGCGGCAACGCCTATTTTCGGCAGAATCGAATCAGAACCTTTAATGGTGATAACAGTAATTATTCAGCCTGTGACGCCGATCCAACATTGCTGTGTGACCAGGACGGTATGATTGTTAACGATATAAACGGTAATCAAGTGCTTGTCGACGATGCGGTTTTAGGCGCAACCAATAACACCAGTCAAACCAATATGCGCAACCGGGGCGGTACCTTACAAACAGCCTTTGCCCAGGACTTGTTCAAGCATGAAAACAATCTAACGGTTGGTACCAGTTATGATTATGCTGAGACGCATTTTGCTTCGGACACCGAGCTTGGCTCGCTGACCGATACCCGGGGAACAACGCAAAGCGGAGTTTTTGTAGATAAATCCAGAGTCCGTTTGCACACCAATAGTTCAACAGTGGGCGTGTTCCTGACCGACAGCTTTTCCATTACCGATGCGTTAACGGCGACTGTAGCAGGGCGCTATAACTATATTCATATCAACATGGATGATCAGTATATAAAGGATCCATTAAAAACCCTGAACGGTTCGCATACCTTTGATCGGCTTAACCCTTCTGCCGGATTAACTTATCAAATCAGGGACAATCTGAATGTGTACGGCAGCTACAGCGAGTCAGCGCGCGCCTACGCCGATGGAATTAAGCTGCGCCGATCCTACTGCGCCGTGTAAATTGCCCAATTCTTTTGTGTCTGATCCACCTTTGGAACAGGTTGTTGCCAAAACCTGGGAAGGCGGTTTCAGAGGAGATTTGGATGAGCTGCAAGGCAAGGGTGATTTAAAATGGAATCTGGGTTATTTCAACACCATTAATCACAACGATATTATTTTTCGCCGCGATGCTTCCAGCAGCATTATCAGCCAGGGATTCTTCGATAATGTGGGCAAGACTCGCCGCTACGGCATAGAGCGGGTACAACAGTCAATTATCCGCAGCTGTTCAGCAACATTGATGACTGGCATTTTTCGACCAACTATACTTATTTGAATGCCCGGTTTATGGATGGTTTTGATATCCCGAACCCGCTGAATACTGACGAGGCGATTGCTGTTGTCAGAGGCGACAGAATTCCAGGCATTCCCGAGCATATCTATAAGGCTGCTGTGGGTGTCGATTTATGGCAACGGGTATCGTTGGGTATTGACGGCATATACAGCGGCAACAAATTTTTCAGGGGCGACGAAGCCAATGTCACTGCACCATTGAGCGGGTACTGGCTGTTTAACGCCAAGGCTGAATATAAGGTGACCAAGAATTTTGCGGTATTCGGTAAGGTCGATAATATCTTCAACAAGAACTATAACTCTTTTGGAGTTTATGGACAGGCCAATGAGGTATTCCCTCAATTTGACAATAACCGGTTTGTATCGCCCGGTGCGGCAAGAGCCGGCTGGATTGGTGTGCGCTTGAGCATCTAACTAGTAATAGCGGCCGGGCGGTCGCCTTTTATAATCACTAGAGTCACGGGTACATTGAGAGGTTATTTTTAAACAAATACCCTTTTTCAATATTCTTACAGACAAAGCTTCCGCTCCTCGGCACACTGCTCCTGCATTGCTCTACCATGTAGACGGAACCTACTTTCCTGCAGGCAATAAAAAGCCCGCATAAAGCGGGCATGTTGAGTTTATTATAATTATTATTTTGTACTAGTGTGTCGCCTGTACATCTCAACCCAAGCAGTAATACCTATTTATTATTGTTATCAGTATAGTCTAACAGACTACTCCCTCCTCAGTCGGTGATTAAACCGAGCCCACTCCGTGTAGCTGGCGAGAATTCTATTCAAATAAAGCGCCACTGTCTATTAAAAAACATGGTTTTTCAGGAAAAATAGTATCGTGTCGAAAATATATAATAAATACAAGTTGTTATATAGATTTAGCGACTGCTAATAAACAAAATTGCAGGCAGGCGGTGCTTTTTGTTAAGCAAGCGTTAAGGAAAGCTCAGTTCCTTTTTATTCTATTTGCCCACATCTGACCGTCGGGGATGATGGAAATGCAGCGAGACGTGGCTCATGCTACTTGTTATGTCGCGCTTCCGCTTCCTCGTCAAGAAAAAAACTGAGTCGTTCATTAAGGATAGAGGACAATTTAATATTAAGACCTTTTGATTTTTGAGCCAGCCTTATCTGTTGGACGGCTTCTCTGGTTTGTCCGGTAGCATAGTAATATTCGGCAAGATAGCGATGAGACTCAGCCGGTTGATTTAAGTCACTATAAGCTTGGGCTAACAGTTGTGAATAGATTGGCTGTTGCTGAGTTTTAGGTTTTAACAGGAATAAGTTTTTTCGTGCTTGTTCGGCGTTACCAGCTTTCAACAGAGAGGTTATATATTCAAGCTTAATGGCTTCGTTATCAGGGAACTGCTCAGTTAACTTTTTATATCGGGCAAGCGCTGTGCCGTAGTTTCGTGACTCCAGTGCTGTGCGGGCAAGTGCTGCTACGTATTGAGTCTGATTAGGGTATTCTTTTACCAATTGTTGAAAAGTAGCTTCAGCTTCGTCGAATTTTTGCGTGTTAAGTGCAATCAAACCCATGCCATAACGGGCAACGGTACGCTGTTCGGTTGTGCCTTGTGTTAATCCGGATTGAAAATATTTGAGCGCCTCGGCACTGTCAGTACTTGTTAAAACTCGAATTTTTGCTTTGGTTAATTGATAACCGAGCGAGTCAGCGTATTGTTTAAAAGGGTAGGTTTCTGCACGTCCACGCGTGTCGGAAATACGAGAGGCGGTGACCGGGTGAGTTCTTAAAAATTCGGGGATGTTCTGTCCGTAATAACGACTGGACTGCTGTAACCGCTCGAAAAAGGTTGGCATGCTGCGTGGGTCAAACTGGGATCCCACTAGCGTTTGCATACCAACACGATCAGCTTCTTCTTCATTTTCACGGGTAAAATCAATTTGAAACTGAACGCTGCCTGCTTGAATGGCTATCAAAGCCGCTTGCCCCATTGCAGGTGACTGCGTACCCAACAGAATAGCGGCCAGTGTTGCGGCTGCGGTAGGAATCGATAAATGGCCAGCGGCTTCATAAGCGCGATATAAATGACGCTGTGTAACGTGCCCAATTTCGTGCGCCATCACCGATGCTAATTCGCTTTCTGCTTCGGTGATTAAAATTAATCCTGAGTTAACGCCAATATAACCACCGGGTCCTGCAAAAGCGTTGATGTCCTTTTCCAGCACCACAAAAAAATGAAACGGTTGGCTCGGGGCATCGCTATTAGCAACAAGCCGTTCACCAATTGATTGAATGTACTGCTGAATTTCGGCATCCTGATTGATGGAAATTTGAGAGTGCAGGCTTCTGAAAAATGCTTCACCAAATTCTTTTTCTTCGGCAGGTGTAATCAGTGCGCCCGAAGAGTCGCCCATATCCGGCAATTCAATTTTATTGATTTCAACGGCCTGCTGTGAGGCGGGGAAAAGTGCAAGGCTCAATGCCAGTGTGATAGCGGATGGTTTAAATTTCATGGCGATGGGGCGGAAAGCCTGGTTTCGGTTGAGAATTGCTAGATATAATTGAAAGCACGCTTAATGGTATCTTTATTCTGATATTGGTCAAGCGTCTTAAGTGTCAGGAATTAGAAACGATATAAAAATAAACGGTTGCCATTATAAAATAAATACTCACTTGATAAATTGATTGGTACTCATGTGATTAATGCACAAGCCCTATCTCATATTCAAAGCTTCCACTTCTTGTTCACGCTTCTTACTTACATCTGAGCGCCATGTATGGTGGAAATGCCGCAAGACCGCAGGCGCAATCTCGGCCCTGTAGGCGATGAGTTACGTTACAAGTATTTGAATATAAATGGGGGCTGTGATCCAAATTTCAAGCAGAGAAAAACAATAGGAATAAGGCCATTTTTCCTTATGCCTAAAAATTCCGGTATTAATTATCCTGTACGTTGATTGCAGCATTGACGATCGGCTGTATGTCGCACGGCGAGAAGACCATGAATGAATAACAAGCATCTGTAGAAAAGTCCTTAACCGAACCTGATTATGATGACGAAAGTTTTGTTGATTACATCTACGACGGCCACACCATACAAATTATGGTATGGCAGAATTGGCTCTGGTAGTTTACCAGCTGCGTAGGTTCTGCACGGCGGTCCGGGATGCAATCACCATAATCCCGTAGCGTTTCAGGCATTGGCTGGTGAACGTCCTGTGATCTTCTATGACCAACTGGATGTGGAAAATCAGAGCGCCCAGATAATCCGCCCTTGTGGACTGCTGAACGGTATTTTGATGAGGTACAAGCGGTACGGGATGGTCTGGGCCTGAACAAGTACCATTTGATTGGTCATTCATGGGGAACTACCCTGGCTGTTGGATTTGCCGCCAGACATTCTTACGGCATATTATCCATTTCTCTACATAGCCCGGTAATGAGTTTCCCCCTATTTTATTATATTGCCCCAACATTTAAGCAGGGCTTGAATGGAAAAGCCAGGCAAGTCATTGATTATCTTGAGTTGAAGGGGGAATGGACAAGGAGCAGCTACGACGAAGCTTGTATGGAGATTATCAAAATGCATGTGACACGCACCAGGCCATTACCTGAGGCGATAAAAAAATTGATTGCGGGACGAAATGCCGCAGTTCACGTCATTATGGTTGCAAGCAAGTCAGAGTTGAATTTGCCGGGAAATCTAAAGACGGTAAACGTAACCTCTCAACTATCCAGGTTAGATGTCACAGTTCTTATGACCTGCGGAGCCGACGACTTGTGTACGCCTGCCTATACTAAATGGCAGTCTGAATTTGCCAAGGATCTCCAATACCATATCATACAGGGAAGCGCCCATATGACCCGGACAGGCCGCTGGAACTCCTCAGGCTACAAAGGGCGTTTCTAAGAGAAGTGGAAAATCCATTGAAACCTAGTGTTCACAGGACGCGGTAAGCCGCGCCTATGGCGCAGATCGTTACCCTCTGAGTGACCACTTTTTTATCTGCTGGCCACTGATGAAAAAGAACTCCGGAGAGATTGTGGATAAACCGTTCTATTGGTTAATTAGTCTCAAATTGGGATTCTAAAAAATACCTCTAGCCTCTAAAAAACAGTTTTTCTTCCAACGTCTTGCCGCGGCTCAACTGCCGATATTGCCAGTGATTAATGTTGATGCACTGCATCAGTTGCAGATCCATGTTGGGTTGCAGGTCAAGGTTATATGCCACGATAAATTCATTTTTTTGCGGGTTAATAACCTGCAAGACACCTTCAATAGCTTGGAGTTTAGCCATCACTTCCTGTGCCGGACAGGTTTCCATTTGTAGGGTAATAAAACGGGTGGCAGCCTGTTGTTCGTTTATGCTAATTGTTTCTGGCTGCAAAATGCCCTTTTCCAGTAGTAAAATTTGCTGACAAAGTCGATCAAGTTCTGTCAAATCGTGGGAGCTGATAATAAAAGTTGTCGCTGATGATTGTTCAGCGATTATTGCCCGCACCGTTCGGATACTAACAGGATCAAGCCCAGCGGTGGGTTCATCCAGTAATATGAGCTCCGGTTTACCGATCAGAGCTTGGGCAATCGCCACACGTTTAGCCATGCCATGACTGAGCGCCCCCGGTTTTTCATGGGTAGCCTCTTGTAGTGAGACATTCTCTAAAACCCTGCCTGCTTCCAAAGTAGCCTGTTGTTTTGTCAATCCCTGTAGACGGGCATAAAAAACCAGTTGCTCAGCAATAGTAAAACTTGGGTCAAGTCTTGCGTCCTGTGGAAGTGCCGATACTTTGCCGATGAGTTGTGTTGCGCCAGGCGGGTGACCGAACAACCTGACGGTGCCGGAAGTGGGACGCAAAAAACCAGACAAGATACTGAGCAAGGTGGTTTTCCCGGCTCCATTGGGACCAACCAAACCGATAGGTTCACCCGCATCCAGTTCAAAATTGATGTTGTGGAGTGCAACTTTGCCCGAATAAACGTGGTTGAGCTGTTGACATTGAATAATCGGTGACCTCACAGCGGTTGCCTCGCCATGATCCAGCGTCCCAAGGCTAACAAAGTAAGGCTTTGCAAAATGGGAATATAAGCCAATTGCAGCGTTTGCCATTCTGACAGTTGCGCCAAGTCAGATAATTGAAAGCCGGGGATCAGAAATTTAAAAAAAGCGAGCGCCGGCAGGTAGTAGGCAAAACCGCTGATAATGCCAGCTAGAAACGTCCAGATCAGAATAGCCCAAACGGTTGCTTGCCCTGCAGATTTAACTTTAGCGGATAAAGTTGCCATCATGGCCGTAAAGGGCAGAACAGCTAAGATTAAATTTAGAATTATGATTAGTACGTTGGGTATTGCTAAAGTAAAAAGCGTGGCATCACGATACAAGACCAAAGCAAAGGTACTTAATGCGGTAACACAGATCAATAGCGTCTGAATAACCATAACGCCTGCAAACCGGCCAAAGAATATGCTGTTGCGGCTGCTGCGCAAAACTATAAAACGTAAAGTGCCGCGTTCACGATCCGAACAGGTTTGATCGGCAGCAAGCGTAATGCTCAACATAGGAAAGATAATCAGTGCAATTTGCCAAAACACACCGAACTCAGGAATGGGCCAATGTTGTAATGACCCAAAGCCGATAAAATCAAAAAAACTGAAGTATTGCCTTAAGCCTTTTTCCTCTACTAACAGTTCAGCAGCAAATCGAAGCGGATAAAGCAGGATAAAATACCAAACGACCCCAAAGGTCACTAGAGATAATAAGCCTTTACGGGTTGCAAAGCCCTGTTTGAGTTCAAACTGACTGATGAGCAAAAGTTGATAGAAAAAGCCTGGGTGCATTGTTTTACCTTGTCCGTAGCTAAAATAGTGTGATTACGGCTTGTGTGGTTATACACTTACCGTGATTAATCCAGCATTTGGATTCATTAACCAGCAGTACTGTATGTTAACTTAATTGAAGGATTTTACATCGATGTTAAGGGTTTATGTTAAGGAAAGTGGGGGTTGTGGAAATGTACTTTTACAATTCAGTTATGAAAAATAAAGTCTGGTAAAAATGTTGACGCTTGTTGAATTTTGACCATTTAGAGTAGATTTTTTCCGGAATCGGTCTGAGAGGTATCATTTCGATTCAGAATCGTTAATATACTTAGCTTTCAATCTAATCAAAAATCAACCGTACGGACGATCAATTTTCAACCGGCGTCAACAGTTTAATCGTCAAAAGCGGGTGGTGTTTGGGAGTCTTTATGTGTTTGATTAGGTATTTGTACTAACTAGATTTCGTGTTTCAAGTATGAGTAAATATCGCTAGGCAATGCTATGGAATGTAAAAACAGCTTCCAATTTTTCCACTATTAAGCGCTGTTATTCCAGTCGATACAAACTGCTTACGCATTAAAAACATAGAGATAGCAACTGGCAGTTTTGACGCTCTTTTTTATAAATCTGGCAAATTTCCCACACTCTTTTACAGTGTAGGATGGTAAAGGTGATAGCCGAAACACGAAATCCTTTACACACATCACCTAATCCGTTGTGTTTGACTGATTTTCCGAACATGTTTTAATGAAAGAAAGGAAATCGAAATGGCTATAACTAAAAAATTGAATAAATTAATAATCTTAAGCATGGCTATATTATTCAGTATGCCGGCCTTTGCTACAGAAACTGATGATTCCATTGCAAACTGTCTGAAGGCGTGGGGTAAGCATCCCTTCGGAAATAACCCCACCTACAAGACGCTCGCAACATCAGTTACAGTTTTCGGTATTGGAGATGAATCTAGCGATTTAGAAGTTACCAATTCGCCGTCTTTGGTCTTGGTTAATTCTGGGGTCAATATCATGGGGGGAACAACGATGCTACTTTTGAATCCCAATGGTTGGTATTGCTTACGGAGTAATGTCAATGTAATGGGAGGCCTGACCATAAAGGTACATTGCAAAGCCCACTTGGCATCTGCAACTGAGAGCGCAACCGTGTTAGGATCAAATCCAGACAACAAGAGTATCACGGTAATGGGATCAACGGAGATAGAACCCGTTGGCTGTAATTAATATATTCGCTTCCGCGTTAGATGCTAAGGAACGGGAATTCAATAAGTCCAGAACTCTGAGTTACAAATTAAGTTAGCGCTTATGGAGTATTTCGGTTATGTTTTGAAAATGAAAATAGCAACCTACGCCCCTGAAGTCGAAGCGCAAAT
>JAQTLI010000040.1 GCA_028714995.1 Methylobacter sp.
CAATGCTGCCGGGACAACTGATCGCCAATGCGATCCGATTTATTTTTATTCAGGTCTATCGCCGTAACGAAGACGATGAGCTATTGCATCAAAACCTTTGCGTTATTCCGAACGAGATTGCCCTGTCTGAACCACTTGAGTCCGACCCGCCTGAATCCAGCCGCGGTTAGGAAATAATGCTAGAGAAAAAAGGGGATAACATGTCCAATCACACATCACTTTCAAACCATTGGCTAATGAGGCTGCAGAAAGCATACCGACAGCCCATTAGCGAGAGCCCGTTTTACGCCAACCTGGCAGATGCCCGTTCCATGGACGACTTGCAATGGATTCGGCAAATGTATTATTTATCCTGCGACTTCACTGCTGCCGTCGCCTTACGTTACGGCAGTTGCCTTGACTCGCGCTTCCGCGACATTTTCGGCGAACATGCCGCTGAGGAAGTGACTCATCCCCATGATTTGGCCGTCTGGATGCGGGAATTCGGATTTCTGGCCACCGGCGAAGAGCCGACCTCGGTGCCGCCGAGTCTGGAAACCCTAGCTTATGGCGGCTATTTTATTCGTTCCGTCATACGCGAGCCCATATGCCACCAGGTCATTACCCTAAATTTGATGGTCGAGGGCATGGCTAGCGATTTATTTTCCGCGGTAAATCCCAAGCTGGCTGAGCTGGGATTGACTCCCACGGGCTATTGGAAGGTCCATGAAAAAGCCGACATCAAACACCAGACACTCGGTTTGGACCTGATACCTCATCATGAACCGGATTCCCTTGTAGGAAGCTGGTATGCCCGCATCGCATGGGAAGTAGCCAGCCTTGCGCGAAACGAGTTGGATTCCTGGTGCGGTATCCCGCGGGAGCTGCGGCAAAATCTGCCGCTTCCTCAGGACCTCATTTCCCAAGGAAAACTTTCGTATAGTTGCGCCGACACCTATGATGCGGGCGGTTAAATAACTGCTTTCGGAAGTTGACCAGCCCTTTCCTTTGCCAGTGTGATCGAATGCGTAGTTGTTTATTGACATTGAATCTGTCAATTGCCTTCAATATCATTGATCGCTAGCCAAAAAAAGTCTGTCGGTACGCATCAGTGCCTCAACAGCACGCACGTCGTCCGCTAGTATGCGGTCACGCTCTAAAAAAGCCACCTTACCACGCAGCAACCCATGCACTGCTCGCAAGCGTTCACTGAGCTCTTTAGGTTGTAGCAGGTCGATGGCTTGGGCAGCGGAAAGTAGTTCGATGGCCAGGATGTGATAAACATTATCCACAATTTTCAGCACTTTCCAGCCAGCGATAGGCCCCATAGAAATGTGGTCTTCCTGGTTGCAATTAGTGGGGATGGAATCGACGCTGGCAGGAAAACTTAGCGCCTTGCATTCACTAACCAAGGCCGCTGCAACGGTTTGCAACATCATTAAACCGGAGTGTAGCCCACCATCATTAATCAGGAAATAGGGCAAACCGCTTTTCTCCTTGTCCATCATCAGATTAATTCTGCGCTCGGAGATGGAACCCAGCGTGGTTAAGGCGGAGGCTAGCCGATCTGCCACCCGCGCGGGGTAAATGGCATGGAAGTTGCCACCGTGTAAGATCGCCCCTGTGTCGGCAAACACCAGGGGATTATCCGTGGAAGCGTTGATTTCACGTTGCAAGATGCTTTCACAAGCTTGCACATCTTCCCACACCGCACCATGCACTTGGGGGGCGCAACGTAGCGAATAAGGGTCTTGCACCCTGTCATGGCCGGGCGCGCTTGTTGCTTTGTGATTTCCAATCCACCCGCTAATAGCCAATCCGCAATGCAGCGTTCCTGGGTGTCTATGGGCACGCCATAAGGGTTCGGCATCGTCCATATGCTGACCGCGAAGTCCCTCAATGCTAAGAGCCGCCGCCAGATTGGACAATTCCAACAGGCGTCGGGCATGATACCAAGCCTTGGTCGCCAGCGCCGTGGTTAATTGTGTGCCGTTGATTAGGCTCAAACCCTCTTTTGGTCCCAATTGCAAAGGCGACAGGCCGAGACGTTGCAGCGCCGCACGGGCCGACATTTCCTCTATTCGACCATCGACCGGCAAGGTGCAGCGCCCTTCACCAAGCAACGCGGCAGCTGCATGGGCAGAGGGTACCAGATCGCCGGAAGCACCGACGCTGCCTTGCGATGGCACCACTGCCACCAACCCTGCATTCAGCGTCTGCAGGATAAAATCCACGCTTTCCAGGCGTACGCCGCGATGCCCCTTGGCTATTGAGTTTAACAGGATTACCCACATCATCATTACCAGATCACGAGGCAAAGGTTCACCTACGCCGCAGCAATGCGACAAAATGATATTGTGCTGAAACGCTACAAATTTATCTGGGGATACGTGCGTGGTACACAAGAACCCCACACCGGTATTGATTCCATACACCTGCTGTGACCCCGCAACCACCCCATTCACCACCGTGCAAGCACGGCTTATGCCGTCACGGCTCGCTTCGTCCAGGGTGAGAGCGTATAAACTATCGGGCAATAAGGCACGAGCCGAATATTCAGTAAGACTGGTGGGGGACAAATCATTTGAACCTATCAATAACGACATATACAACTGGCAGATTTTTTGGGCATGAAGACAGTCTCCTTTGTATAAACTGATTATGTTTTTATCGTAACTCAGCTAATCTGATTAAATGGTAGCCTTTTTCTGTAGTATCAAGCCAATCTTTACGTAGTTCCTGGCGACCATCCCCCGCCCCACTCTCATATCAGCGACCAATCATCGAATATACCAAGCATAACATTGTGCTTTATCTGCCGGTAAAATGCACAGCCATGAAAAGCGTATTCATGACTCAATGTAAGGATTATTTCAGGGGTCTTCTATCTTAACCACAACGTTAATCAAGGATTAAACCCACGATGCAGATCGGGGCGCTCGATATGGATGCATCCCATATGGTAATAATACTTCAGCCGACGCCATCTTAGATCGATTGATGCACAATACACATTGGATTAATTTGAAAAAAATCTATGCAAAAAAAGAATTCCTTGACTCAAGTTAAACGCTTAGAGTAAAAGTCACATGACCGATGCGTTATATTTTGGATATTGAAATCCGACAAGAATCTGTGATCCAATACGCAAAAATACAATTTTAAAACTGTTCAACGCTGAATTAACTCAATAAGAACAACGAAGGGATTAATTATGCGGATTTGGCTTTTTCTAACGATTGCATTTGTATTGAATGCCTGTAGCAGCGCTGAGCCTACGGTCAAGCTCGATAAACCCATAGCATACCCAACCATTAGTCAATCACTGACGGTTCCACCGCAAAACCCCTATATATCGGCGATTCACTCCGGCGCATTTCAAAAACCTGGCGAATTAGAGCCGGCGGTAGAATTCTGGCGCAAAACCTATGCCGTGTGGCATCGCTCGGAAGTAGCATTTCACGACGATCGCTATCTGGATGTGATATACGAAGTGATGGTGTTACCCAGCTATGTCGATGAAAGTCTGACAAGCGAACAAAAGGAAATGATTAACCAACGCCGCGATTTTTGGAAAGCCCAATTGTCCGTTCTTGAGAGCAAATTGCTCTATAACATGCCGTTGGATGCTAACGATCGGCAAATGATCGCAAAACTGGAAAGTAGCGGCAGGAAACTTAACAGCATATTGAACGGCGCCGCCGAGCGGGTACGTTGGCAACGCGGTACCCGCGAACGTTTCAAACACGGACTCGAGATCAGTCACCGCTATGATCGGCAATTTAGAAAAATATTCCGCGACGCCGGCTTGCCGGAAGATTTGGCCTACCTGCCGCATGTCGAATCGTCGTTTCAACCCACAGCCAGGTCCTCCGCCGGCGCTGTGGGCATGTGGCAATTCACCAAAGCAGCAGCGAACAGATTCATGCCCGCAGGCCATAGGCCCGCTCGTAATAGTCTCACTGGCCATAGACCCACTCATAGTAGGCTAACTGGCCATAGGCGCGTTGACCAAAAGCCCACTGGCCATAGGCTCGCTGACATTAGGATTGATCAACGCCTCGATCCTTTTGCTTCCGCCATCGGCGCGGCCCGCTATCTGAGTTATGCCTACGGAAAACTGGGTGATTGGCCTACGGCGATTACCTCCTATAACCACGGCATAAGCGGCATGAAACGGGCGCAAGATCAAGTCGGCCGCGATTTTGTCCGTATCGTAGAAGCCTATGACGGTCCAGCGTTCGGATTTGCCTCCCGGAACTATTACGCCCAATTCCTGGCGGCGCGAGAAATTGCCAGCAACCCGACGCAGTATTTCTCTGAAGGTCTGCAATACGAACCGCCGTTGGTATCTAGCCAATATATGGCTGTGGAATAGACTGGCAAAGCAATTGCGGCTGTTTCACGCGGCAAGGGGAAGTATCCGCCATATCGGGGCAAGAGCTGAATCCAATTGTTGTTAATTAATATCTTCCATTACCCAACCAAGCGCCTGCAGCGCCGCCGATGCCAGTTGCTAAAGGACTGCCAGACCCCATTTCATACCCCATCACGCTACCAACAACACCGCCAACCAAGCCTTGTGACGAACGTTGATCGTAGCTGTAACGGGGTGGTGGTGGAGGCGGCGCATAATAACGAGGCTGTGCTGGCACATACTCTACGACTCTTTCAGGAACGTAGACAATTTCTTCTCGGTAATAACCTGGCGCAACCGGCTGGTAGTATTCAACCACAGGCCCTCGGTCATCATCCCAATCATCATCGTCGGCTAAAGCAACCGATGAGAATAACAAACTAAGCATTATGACTTTTATCACTCTGAACATATAAAGCCCCTTATTTGGAAAGTTATTTAGTTGCGGTCACTTTCCCATAAGCAAGCTGAACACCTGCTTAATAATAGGATTGCTCTTCGAAATGAGCAGCCTGGATGGAGCTTATGGAATCCGGGGAAATGCCAGTTTTTTATACAGTTCAGTTTTAGAGATTACTCTCTTAGCCGAGTTTCCACTTGATCGGGACAAGTTCAGCGGGTCGCCGCGCTTTAAATAGGAGAAAGCCTTGTAGGATATGCTGCGCGTACCATTAAGCTTGCACACACTCTTAACAAGAAAGGGTACGCACAGCATGCCCTACCGGCGCCCCATCTAACGGACCTTCTCGCCGAAAGCTCAGGTATTCGATGGTACGGGATGATGCCTTTCGAGCCTGGTTTTATTTGTTAAATATTTTAATGCGTTTGCCCTGCGTTTCATGCTACGTTGATCCGGCATTTTAGTACGCGGCTTTTTTAGAAAAAATAAATCTTATTAGGTCAGCTTTGCATTTTTTGCGGGTTGGCTATTAATAGACATAGACCACGAATGACTCTTTCATCACGGCAAATTCAATTTAGAATAATCACTTAATGTCCCCTATTATTCGATTCGATCAGGTATCAGTCACTGCTCACGGAAAAACAATTCTATCCAACATCAGCTTTGCTCTTTTCCCTGGAGAAAAAGCTGTGCTATGCGGCAAATCCGGCTCCGGTAAAAGTAGTGTACTGAGAACCTTGTTGGGACTCCACCCTCTACAGCTAGGCACGGTTTACTTTCAGGAAAAACCGCTAACGCCACTATCTGTTCAGACCATTCGAAGTTGTACCGTTTACATAGGACAAGAACCAATGTTGGGTGCTGAAAGCGTGCGAGATGCTCTATTATTGCCTTTTCAATTCAAGGCGCATCGCGATAATCGACCAACGGAAACTCAACTTATTGAGGTATTGCAACGACTGCAACTGCCTGCGGATATTTTATGCCGGCAAAGCAACCGCATTTCCGGGGGCGAAAAACAGCGGATTGCGCTGGCTCGAGGTCTGTTATTGGGCAAAAAACTGTATCTGCTGGACGAGGTGACCAGCGCACTGGACGCGGAAAGCAAAAAAGCCGTGTTCGATGTTTTCTCCGATCCAAATCTGACTGTTCTTTCGGTAGCTCACGACCCTGAGTGGTTGGAGCGCTGTGGCATTGTTTTTGAACTTGAAGCGGGTCGATTGACTCAGGTAAAGCGACATGGAAACCCTTGATATTGAGCTACCGCGGATGGCCTTGCTCTACGGCCTCTGTTTGCTTCCCTGGTTACTACTCTGGCTGATTGGGCTGCGCTTAAGTCGAGATATTGGCATTAGCATCCTGCGTATGAGTATCCAGTTAGCGCTGGTTGGAATCTATCTGAAAATGTTGTTCAACCTAAACAATCCCTGGCTCAATGGCTTATGGATATTGATGATGTTGTTAGTCGCCGATTTAAGTATTCTGAGAAGGGCAGGACTTAAGGCGCGTTATTTTGCTCTGACCACCTTTACGGCTGTTGCATCCAGTATACTGTTCTCCACCGCCTATCTGGTGATACTGGTAATCCAGCCGACTCACTATTACGATGCCCGGTATCTGGTGCCTTTGGCCGGTATGATCCTCGGCAACTGTCTGCAAGGAAACGTTATCGCGTTGGAACGCTTCTATTCGGCACTGCGCAAGAACGAGAACGAATACGCGACCTTTTTAATGCTGGGTGCAACACGCTGGGAAGCCGTGCGTCCATATTACCGAGATGCCGTCAAAGCCGCGATCAATCCTACCATCGCCGGCATGGCTACAATGGGACTGGTATCTCTGCCAGGCATGATGACAGGTCAAATTCTGGGTGGCAGTGAACCGTGGCTGGCTGTGAAATACCAAATCGCTATCATGATCTGCATTTTCACCAGTACCACCCTCGCCTGCATCATCAACTTGAAACTCAGCCTGAAAATTGCATTCAACTCGTTTGATGTATTGAGGGATGAAGTGATTGAGAAGCCCTGATAATCAGTGGCTGATTCCAGCGGAATGCGCTACTGACAGGCTGTTCCCTCT
Source organism: Methylobacter sp. (assembly GCA_028714995.1). Lineage (GTDB taxonomy): Bacteria > Pseudomonadota > Gammaproteobacteria > Methylococcales > Methylomonadaceae > Methylobacter_A. The sequence continues at coordinate 6,882 of JAQTLI010000040.1, forward strand.
TTGTCTAGATTGACACGCTGTCCAATAAACGGTCGTTTTTGGACAGGTTCTGGAAATGCTGTTCGTATAATGAAATGTTAAGGTAACAAACGACGGACGAATCAGGCGCTGGCGGACAATTGCAGTCTCTCCGAGAAATCTTCGTTGGCTGATTTTAAACATTTACGGGCGCAACTGGCGCAACGACCGCAATCAACGCTTACCTGCAAATCGCGGCGTAAATCCTTGAGCGTTTTTGCTCCGTTTCTGGCGGCTTGATGAATATCGAGATCCGTCACCGCCTGGCAAATACAGATATACATGAAAAAACTCCGCTAAAGTGCAATGGCACATAATTGTTGAGAAGCATTCTCATTTAGTTTTTAGTATCTGTCAAGCCCCTTAAGCCCTAAAAATAAAAAAAACCGCGACCTTGATCGCGGCTGTTCGGCAGGCGGCGACGTGTCAATCGCCGCCAGGCTGCATATGCGATTGCAAATAGTTAGGCAGACTGACATCCATTATTAGGCTTTGCTGGGTTTCCAGCCAATCTATGGCTTGCTCGCAGTGCTCCAGCAACTCTTCCAGCAGATCGCGGCTGACGTAGTCCTGCAATTCCTCGCATAAAGCTACTGCTTTTATCAGCAATGGCCGCTGAACATTTTTTTCGTATTCCAGATCGCCGTTTAAACATTCGACGACATTTTCGCCGATCAGCAGCTTCCCGAGGTTTTGCAAATTGGGCAGACCTTCCAGAAATAAGATACGCTCGATAATCTCATCGGCTTCCTTCATAACACGGATCGATTGCTTGTACTGGTAGTCGTTGAGTTTTTCCAGCCCCCAGTGACGAAACATGCGGGCATGCAGGAAATACTGGTTGATCGAGGTTAGTTCGTTTTTGAGCACCTTGTTGAGAATTTCGATAATTTTTTTTTCGCCTTTCATGTCGGTATCCTCGCTAGCTTAAATGCCCGGTTTCATTTGACTTTGCTGATAATTTTCCAGCCCCACGAGGCTGATCAGTTGTAACTGTTGCTCCAGCCAGTAGGCATGGTCCATTTCCGTATCTTCCAGTTGCGCGACCAGCATGTCACGGGTCACATAATCCGCGACTTTTTCGCAGGCTGCGATGGCTTTTTTCAGCTCGCCGACCACATGATATTCGACCTCCAGGTCTGCTTTTAGCATTTCCGGCACCTTGCTGCCGACAGTCAAGGCCTGGCGTTTGGCCAGGTTGGGTATGCCTTCCAGAAACAGAATACGTTGAATCAAGGCACGGGCATGCTTTCGTTCGTGCTCGGACTCGTGCAGGCTTTTTTCTGCGAGATGGTTCAGGCCGAAATCGGAGTACATTTCGCCATGGATCAGGTACTGATCGGACGCACTCAGCTCTCCGGCAAGCAGACCATTGAGAATTTCCAGAATTTTCTTATCGCCTTTCATAGTGACCTCTTAAAGTGAATTGGACATGAACCTATCGGATGGCTTGCGGCAAGTTGATAAGCGTCATAGTGATTTTATACCGCCCGGCCCTGCCGTCAAATTAATCTCTTTCTGAATTGATGGCGATTTGCTGAACACAGATATTTGGAATCTTAATTCACGGCTGAATCACCTGTATCAGGCAGCAACCAATAAGAGCGCGATACTTAACGGGTTCTTGCAGTGTATAAAAGTCGGGCCTTCGAGGTCTAGCTTGAGTCCTCAGGTGTGTCAGTCAACCTGGATTGACGATAAATTGCGCTAAACCATCGCGAAAAGACCAGTCAATATCATGGTTTTCAGAAATTGTTATCATGATATTTGCTGGTGGAATACCTGGATTAGCCGCTAGATTCTCCACCACTTTTTTGTAAAACGCCTGTTTTGCTTCGTCTGAGCGGCCAGCACGCATCACTAAATGCATCATCACTCGATCACCATCTCGACCTTGAAGCTGTAATTGCTCCGAATCGAGCTGATGAATAATCTGATAACGGTCATCCAACGGGAAGTCCATGGTTTCAATGACGGCAGAGTTGATGCCATCGCAAACCGCTTTAATGTATTCAGGTGATTTGCCTGACAATATCGAAATGTTAATGAGTGGCATGATACTAATCCTATATTCGAGTGAAAATTACCAATGCAGAAAACAAGCTAACTATAAGCCGATTTTTTATTCATCGGTAGCAGAAAACTCAATCGAGCCAGCATGTTTTGCTCTCATGACCTATTAATTGCCGATGCAAACCGGACATTTCGACATTTTGGTTTGTGCAAATTTATTGTGCATTTTTCTGTTTCTCTACAGACAGGATCTGTTGATAAAACACCACCACCTGCTTATATATCAGCAGTAGAACCAGACTTAATCTTCTTTTCTGTTTTCTTTTCAACTACTGTTTTCAGTAACTTTATTTATATTCATGAGTTTACGACGCATCTATAGATAAATACTCAGTCAAGCTTCATTCGGTATGAATGTTGCTCGATTCATGTGATAGCCCCCCATGGGGGGTAATTAAGTGATTAATGTATCTGGTACTTTTTATTATTGAGCCGACGTATAACAAGGCAAACTGTGACTCAATTACGGTCATCGACTTCTACAAAGTTACCAGAAAATAGTATGTTCAAAGTGATTTATAACAACTAGAGAATCCCATTTACGTTATGAGCAAATACAAACTCAATATAAACGGCGCGCCGAAAACCGTAGACGTTGCCTCTGATACCCCCTTGTTGTGGGTGTTGCGGGACCATTTAAATCTGGTCGGCACCAAATTCGGCTGTGGTATCGGCCAGTGCGGTGCCTGCACGGTGCATATTGACGGTCAGCCTACCAGAGCCTGCCAGACCCCGGTCTCCGCTGTGGGCAAAAGCCAAATAACTACCATCGAAGGCCTGAATCCAAACGGCGAACATCCTTTACAAAAGGTATGGCAGGAACTCGATGTACCGCAATGCGGTTACTGCCAGGCTGGTCAAATCATGACTGCCGCCGCGTTACTGAAAAAAAATCCGCGTCCCACTGACGAGGATATTGACGCAGCTCTGGCTGGTAATCTGTGTCGTTGCGGTACCTATCTTCGGATTCGCGCGGGAATTCACCGTGCAGCAGAAATCGCTAGTAAGGAGTCAGTATGAACGCAGATAGTCTTGAAAATGCCAGTCGCCGAAATTTTCTGCGTAAATCTACGCTGGCTGGCGGCGGACTGTTTCTCGGTTTTTATCTCAATGCGGCAGACAGCGCGGCAAAACGGGTCGCTAAACCATCCGCTATTTCTGAAACGAGCGTGTTTAAACCCAATGCCTTTATTCACATTGCACCGAACGGTACGGTGACGCTGATCAGCAAGCAGCCGGAAATCGGCCAAGGAATAAAAACCTCGCTGCCCATGGTTATCGCCGAGGAACTCGAAGTTAACTGGAAGGACGTCGTTATCGTCCAGGGCGACCTTGATCCGATTTATGGCAGCCAAAGTGCCGGTGGCTCGCGTTCAACGCCGACCAATTACGAGGAATTTCATCGGCTCGGCGCGACCGCACGGACCATGCTTATTCAAGCTGCCGCAGAGATATGGCAGGCGCCCTCCTCCGAACTTCTTGCTCAGGATAGCGCCGTCCATCATCCGGCCACTGGCCGACAACTTGACTATGGTCAGCTTGTCGAAAAGGCTGCCACCTTGCCGGTTCCAGCTACCGAATCGGTCAAGTTGAAGGACGAAAAAGATTATAAACTACTTGGTACGCGCATCGGCGGCGTCGATAATCCCTCCATTGTGATCGGCAAACCCTTGTTCGGCATCGATGTGAAACTGCCAAGGATGTTGTATGCCGTTTACGAGAAGTCGCCCGTTTTCGGGAGCAAAGTGGTTTCTGCCAATCTGGATAAAATCAAGTCACTACCGGGTGTGCGAGATGCCTTCGTAATCTCAGGCGGCAGCAATCTTAAGGGCTTATTGCCTGGTGTCGCTATCGTCGCCGACTCGACTTGGGCGGCATTCAGTGCGCGTAAACAGTTGGAAGTCGTCTGGGATGAAGGCCAGGAAGCGGCTCAAAGTTGGGCCGGCTTTAGTGCCAAGGCTAAAGAACTATCAACGCAGCCTGGTACTGATATTCTGCGCAACGACGGCGACGCTAAGGCTGCGCTTGCCGGGGCTGAGAAAACGCTGGAAGCAGCTTACAGTTATCCCTTCATTTCACACGCCAGTATAGAACCGCAGAATTGCACGGCCTGGTATAAGAATGGGGCGATTGAAATTTGGGCGCCCACGCAAAATCCCGAAGCCGGTCAGAAAATTGTCACGGAAACGCTCGGTATCCCCAAGGATAAAATCACCTTGCACATTACCCGTAGCGGCGGCGGATTTGGTAGGCGCCTGATCCCTGATTATATTATTGAAGCGGCGGCTATCGCCCGCTATGTGACTGTGCCGGTCAAGTTGACCTGGACGCGCGAAGATGACCTGCGTCATGACCATTATCGCGCTGGCGGTTTCCATTTCTTGCGCGGCGGACTCGATGACAAAGGCAAGCTGATCGCCTGGCATAACCATTTCGTGACGTTTGCCAACAAGGTTGTGAAGGATGGCGAGTCAAAACTGGAACTCGGTAGCGGAGCCAATTTATCCAGCGACGAGTTTCCAGGCCGCTGGGTTGAAAACTGCCTGCTGGAGCAAACCCCGCTGGAGTGCAATATTCCAATGGGGCCCTGGCGTGCGCCGCGCAGCAACGTGTTGGCCTGGGTATTTCACAGTTTCATTGACGAACTGGCTCATGCCGCAGGCCGCGATCCGCTGGAATTCCGCCTGGAAATCCTGGGCGACAAGGACTTTATCCCAGGTACCGGCGAGCAAGGCATACCCTATAATGTCAACCGCATGAAGCATGTGCTGCAGCATGTGGCGGAAAAAGCCGAATGGGGCAAGAAAACCTTTTCGCGCGGTCAAGGCCAGGGAATTGCCTTCCATTTCAGTCACCGCGGTTACATTGCGCAGGTCGCTGAGGTCACCGTGTCCAAGGAAGGCAAACTCAAGGTTGACCGTGTCGTGGTGTCGACCGACATCGGCGCGCAAATCGTGAATCTCAGTGGAGCTGAAAATCAAGTGCAGGGATCGGTGGTCGATGGCCTCGGTGCGCTGACATTTCAGGAATTGAATATCGAGAAGGGAC
>JAQTLI010000041.1 GCA_028714995.1 Methylobacter sp.
AGGAATCGCTGCAGTTTTTTTATTTACTCAAGCCTATAGCGCTTATCGCTATGAACATTGGGGAAAGTCCACTTCCCGTTCCCTCGCATGCTCCCCTGAAATAAGACCGCCGATTAATAGCCTCTAACTGTCATAGGGTGGACAAGCTTATTGTTCATACCTCATCGGCGCATCAACTTAAAACATAAAAACCACCAACTGCATAGAACAGTTGCCGAGGCTTTTTCTTCGTGTCTTCATGGTCAATTAATCTGTTTACATTTTATTGATTGAATATACGAACTCTCCTTAAGTTGATACGTATGAGGCCTATTTGTCCATACCCTATGCAGACTCAACATAACATATCCGTTTCACGGACTTTATAACGAGTATAGGAGGACACATGTTGCTACAAATTATTTTCAAGTGCTTTAGCTTGATTATGCTGCTGCTTTCTGCCTGCGTATTTGCAGTTGAAGAGCCAGTAATCGAGGAAGTATTAACATTAAAAGCCGCAACCGAGCAAGCCGTTCGGGATAATCCCGATTTGGCGCAAATGCAGGCCAGGGCTCAAGCGATGGCAGCAATTCCGTCGCAAATGTGTACGCTGCCTGATCCTGAAATCAGTTTCAATGCGATGAGCCTGCCGGTTAATACCTTTAACACCAGGCAGGAAGATATGACGCAACTGGGAGCGGGTATTTCGCAAGCCTTCCCTTTTCCCGGCAAACTTGCCTTGCGCGAACAAGCGGCGGCTTTTGAAGCGGAAGCCGCATCACAAAGTGTCACCGAGGTACGCTGGCGGTTACTGAGTGAGGTTAAAACGACCTGGTGGTTGATCTTTTATCTGGATAGAGCAATTCAGATTGTTGACAGCAATCATGCGCTGTTGCAGCAGTTTGTTGATATTGCCAGAACTAAATATGAAGTCGGGGAAGGTTTACAGCAGGATGTATTACTGGCTCAACTGGAATTATCCAAGTTGCTTGATCAGCAATTGATCTTGATGGGAATGCGCCGTAATGCAGCCGCTAGCCTGAACGCGCTGCTGGATAAACCGGCCAACGAAGCCGTGCGTTTACCCGAAAAGGTTGACAGACAATTGCCGACCATTAAGCAGGAAACCCAGCTTTATCAACAGGCAGAAACATCGAGAGCCATACTGGAGGGCAACCGGCAAGGGATCAATGCTGCGCAATCGCGTTTGGATTTGGCAAAAAAAGACTATCTGCCTGATTTCAATCTGGGAGCATCTTACGGTGCCAGAGCCAACACACCTTCTGGTGATAGGAGGGCTGACCTCTTAAGTTTGAACCTAAGCATGAATGTACCGATCTATGCCGCTCAAAAACAGGCCAAGGCAGTTGATCAGCGTACCAGCGAATTAATGCAGGAAAAATACGCCTTACAAGACCAGTGGAACAAGGTTCGCTCGCAAATTTCTCAAGGCTACAATGATTACCGACGAGCCAAAGATCAGGTTGTGTTGTTTGAAACCGGCATCGTGCCGCAAGCAAGACAAACCGTTGCTTCCATGCTGGCGGGTTATCAGGTCAACAAGGTTGATTTTCTGAATTTAGTACGCAGTCAGATTACCTTGTTCGAATATGAGACCCAGTATTGGAAAGCCTTTACCGAAGCGAATCAGTCGCTGGCGCAATTAAATGCAGCTGTTGGTGAGGAGGAAATTTATGAATAAGCAGGTATTAATAACAGGGGTGCTAATGTTGGCTTTGGGTGCTGGCGGTGGATATTGGTTGACTAATCGGCATCTAAGTCATGAGCAGCCGGCCAGTTCATCAAACAGAAGCGGACAACCTTTGTTTTATCGTAATCCCATGAATCCGTCGGTCACCTCACAGGAACCGGCAAAGGATAACATGGGTATGGATTATGTTCCTGTCTATGCCGAAGATAATAGCCCCCCACAACGCAAAATACTGTTTTACCGTAATTCGATGAATCCCTCAGTTACTTCGCCCGTTCCGGCAAAAGATACGATGGGAATGGATTATGTGCCTGTGTATGCCGAGGACGAGGCGACAACTGAAGAACCGGCAGGTTCCATTAAAATTGATGCCGTTACCGTGCAAAACATGGGGGTACGCACTGCTACGGCAAAAAAGACCTCGCTTTCGCATATCCTTCGAGCCGTTGGACGTGTGGCTTATGATGAAGAGCGTATCGTGCGTTTGCATCCCAAAACCGAAGGCTGGATTGAAACACTACGTGTAGACAAAACCGGTGAGTGGGTCAAGAAGAATGAAGATTTACTGAGCATTTATTCACCGCAACTGGTGGCCAGTCAACAGGAATATGTTCTGGCTTTAAACGGTCTTAAAGTATTGCGAAATAGTCCTATTGAAGACATACGTCGCGGTGCGGAAGAGATGGTTATCAGTTCTCGTGAACGGTTAAAACTGCTGGATGTTCCCGAGCATCAACTGCATGACCTAACTGACAGCCACATCATCAAAAAAGGCTTGCATATTCATACCCCGACGGATGGTATCGTGATCAATATAGGCGCTCGCGAGGGGCAGTATGTGACACCGGAAACAGAATTGTACATGATTGCCGATTTATCCAACGTCTGGGTTTATGCCGATATTTACGAATATGAATTGCCCTGGGTTAAAGTCGGTGATCCCGTTGAAATGCGACTGGCCGGTGTTCCTGGACGTATTTTCAAAGGGCATCTGGCTTTCATTTATCCTTATGCCGAAGCAAAAACCCGAACTATCAAGGTACGCCTGGTTTTTGATAACTCTGAATTGTTATTAAAGCCTGACTTGTTTGCCGAAGTGACTATCTACGCGGGTAAACAAGTGGATTCGGTGGTCATTCCTTCTGAAGCGGTAATTCGTTCAGGTGCAAAAACGCAAGTTTTTATTGTGCGCGGTTCCGGTAAGTTTGAACCTCGTCTGGTCACGATAGGTTTATCGTCAAATGGCGATGTTGCTGTGCTTGATGGAATAAAAGCAGGCGAAGAAGTCGTCATTTCCGCACAATTTCTCATTGACTCCGAATCAAGATTGCATGAAGCCACGGCTAAAATGATGGAACCTTTGGCGCCGCAAAAGTTTGAACCAAACCGGTTTCCCATGGAATATGGAGCGCATCAACATGACTGATTTCATCATCAACAGTTCGTTGAATGACCGCTTTATGGTGCTGCTGGCCGCGATTATCCTGGCATTGGCAGGGTTTTGGTCTTTTAAAAACATGCCCCTGGATGCCATACCGGATTTGTCCGATGTGCAGGTCATCATCTTTACTGACTATCAGGATCAGTCGCCGCAGGTGGTTGAAGATCAGATCACCTATCCGTTAACCACTGCCATGCTGGCTGTGCCTCATGCCAAAGTGGTGCGCGGCTATTCCTTCTTCGGCCTGTCGTTCGTTTATGTCATTTTTGAAGATGGCACCGATATATATTGGGCGAGATCGCGGGTATTGGAATATCTCAATTATGTTAAAGGTCGACTGCCGCCGGGCGTCACGCCGACATTAGGCCCCGATGCCACCGGAGTAGGGTGGGTTTACGAATATGCGCTGGTGGATAAAACCGGCAAGCATGATCTGGCGCAGTTGCGCTCCATTCAGGACTGGTATTTACGCTATCCGCTGCAGACCGTTCCCGGCGTGTCCGAAGTGGCTTCCGTGGGCGGCTACGTCAAGCAATATCAGGTGGAAGTCGATCCCAATGTTTTGCAAGCGTATCAAATTCCTTTATCCACCGTTATCACCGCCATCAAACGTTCCAATAATGATGTCGGGGGGCGATTGCTCGAAATGGGCGAAACTGAATATATGGTCAGAGGCTTAGGCTATATCAAATCCATCGCTGATATCAAAACCATCCCGGTGGGCGTGGATGCTAATGGCACGCCGATACGCTTGCAGGATGTCGCGCATATCCAGATCGGCCCCGAACTGCGTCGTGGCATCGTGGAACTGAATGGCGAAGGCGAGGTTGCCGGCGGTGTGGTGATTATGCGTTTTGGCGAAAATGCCCTGGCGACTATTGAAGACGTGCGGAAAAAACTGGACGAACTCAAAAAAGGCTTGCCGGAAGGCGTCGAAATCGTCACCGTTTATGATCGCGGCAGTTTGATAGAACGCGCGGTAGACACCCTGAATAGCGCACTGACTCAGGAACTCATCATTGTTTGTAGTCTGGTCGCCTTGTTTCTGCTGCATCTGCGTTCATCGTTAGTGATAGTGATTACCTTGCCGCTGGGTATTCTAATGGCTTTTATCGTGATGAAATGGCAGGGCATTAACGCCAACATCATGTCGCTGGGTGGTATAGCCCTTGCTATTGGCGATATGGTTGATGGGGCTGTGGTGATGGTTGAAAATGCCCACAAACACCTTGCCGCAGCCGTTGAAAAAAAACAGGCCGAACTGACCGAAAAAGAACGTTGGCAAATCATCGGTGAATCATCCAGGGAAGTGGGTACCGGCCTGTTTTTCTCGCTGCTGGTCATTACCGTTTCCTTCCTGCCCATTATTACGATGGAGGCGCAGGAAGGCCGGTTATTTAGCCCGCTGGCCTTTACCAAAACCTACGCGATGGCGGCAGCAGCGATATTGACTATTACGCTGGTGCCGGTGTTGGTGGGTTATTTTGTCCGCGGCAAGATTATTCCCGAGCAGAAAAATCCGATTAACCGTTTTTTGCACTTTATTCACTCGCCCGTTTTGAAGCTGGCGATGCGTTGGAGGATGGTGACGGTAATACTGACTGCCCTGTTGATGGCATCAATGCTATACCCGTTGTCAAAAATAGGCAGTGAGTTCATGCCGCCTCTGGATGAAGGCGATATTTTATACATGCCGTCTACTTTCCCCGGTATATCCATCACCAAAGCCCGGGAAGTGTTACAGCAGACCGACAAGATGTTGAAAACATTTCCCGAAGTACATCATGTTTTTGGCAAGATCGGCAGGGCTGAAACGGCAACTGATGCAGCACCGTTAATGATGGTGGAAACCACCGTGCAACTAAAACCCCAAGAGCAATGGCCTGATCCTACCAAAACCACCCGGCAACTGATGGACGAGATGGACAAGGCCATTCACTTTCCCGGCTTGGCCAACGCCTGGACCATGCCGATCAAAACCCGTATCGACATGCTTTCTACCGGCATCAAAACGCCGGTAGGTATCAAGGTTTCAGGACCTGATCTGAACGTTTTGCAGTCTCTTTCGCTGCAAATTGAACAAGCGATGAAAACCTTGCCGGAAACGTTGTCGGCATACGGTGATCGGGCTGTCAGCGGCTATTTTCTGGATTTCGATATTAACCGGGAAGCCGCCGCGCGTTATGGGCTGACCACCGGCGACGTGCAGGACGTTATTCAAAGCGCTATTGGCGGTATGAATATCACCGAAACCATTGAAGGGCTGGAGCGTTATCCGGTCAATCTACGCTATCCACGTGATCTGCGTGACAATCTGGAAGTATTACGGCGCGTATTAATCCCCACGCCCACCGGCAGCCAGATACCGTTGACCCTGGTGGCTGATATTAAATTTACACGCGGCGCGGATGTGATTAAAACCGAAGATGCCAGACCCAATGCCTGGATCTATGTGGATATCAAGACCTCCGATATCGGCGGATTTGTTGCCCTCGCCCAAAAAACTTTAGCCGAACGCGTCAAACTACCCCCCGGTTACACCGTCGCCTGGTCAGGCCAGTTCGAATACATGGAACGCGCGGCAGAACGGTTGCGTATAGTCGTGCCACTCACGCTATTACTGATTTTTATCCTGTTGTATTCTGCTTTCCGCAATATCACCGAACCGACCATCGTCATGCTGACCATCCCCTTTAGCCTGATTGGCGGTATCTGGATGGTGTACTGGCTCGGGTTCAATCTATCGATTGGGGTCTATGTCGGCTTTATCGCCCTCGCCGGTACAGCCGCCGAGACCGGCGTCATGGTGCTGAGCTTTATCGATATTGAAATTGATAAACTGCGGGAGCAAAAACAGGCGCCTTTGACCGGCGACGAAATCAGGGCAGTTACAGAAGCCGCCACCGCGATGCGCGTAAGGCCGGTAGCGATTACGTCCCTTGCCAACATCGTGGGCTTAATCCCGATCATGTGGGCTACCGGCACCGGTGCCGATGTCGCCCAGCGCGTAGCAGCCCCTGCGATGGGAGGCATGCTGACTGTGCTGATATTAAGCCTTTTGGTATTCCCGGTGATCTACAGTCTGGTACTGCAATTTCAAGAAAAGCGTAAGCAAGGAGCCGTTGATGTCATTCATTAACACGTTATTTAGAGGTCGAAAACATGTTGTTATATTAATCGCACTTTTATTGCTCACTGTTTCTTCGTGTGCATCAAGGACTCAAGTAATTAAAAATGTCTACTCGTCACATCCAGGTGGACAGGGTCATCCCTGGGATAAGGGGCGATCGTTTTAAATTACAGGCATGTAGGCTGGTTTTATTAACTGAGCCTTCGCTAAGAACAGCTGGATTTCATTTTTCAGCCCACGAGCTATATAAGGAGATAAAACTGATAACAAGATAATAATCTGAAAAAACAATGTCATTTTAACTATTGAATTACTCTGGAGAAAACCCATGAAAACTAAATTACTGATTACCCTTCCAGGAAAGTCGTAAGTAAGGAGGCGTTAAACAATAAACATTATTTGGATCGCCTTAATAAGGTGCATTAAGGGTTTTTAACGCACATTTATTGTGCGAATAAAATTGAATATCAGATAAAAACACCTAACTTATTGATTTATAGTAAATGGCATTATTCGTGCTTAGAAGTGATGGCTGTACAGATTGAGTTGGTGATTCTAATCTCATTCATGAGCTCACGAACATTAAAAAAGAGGTAAAAACCGATAACAAGCTAACAATCTTAAAAAATTAAATGTATTGAATTACTCTGGAGAAAACCCATGAAAACAAAGTTATTAATTACCCTGTTCCTTATTCTTGGTTTGCTGGCTGCTTGCGCTGAGAGGAATCCGCACCCAATGGATATGAGCCAAGCCGTACAAAACGCAACAACAAAATCCGATCATGAGGCGCTGGCGCAACACTATGAAGAAGCAGCGAAAGAAATGCAGCTTAAAGTTGATGAACACAAAAAACTTCTTAGCCAGTACGAGTCAAAAAGCTATCTCTACGGTAGACAGGCGGAAGATTTAAAAGCGCACTGCGAAAGGCTGATTGATGTCTATGAAAAAGCCGTCGAGGAAAATCTGGAAATGGCGAAGATGCATCGGCAGTTGTAAAAGCTTCACACAAGCCAGGGGAGGGGAGTGTTATCACCCCCTCGTTCAGTTTCGGTCGTTGACAACCATTGACGCCAGCCATTGCCCATACTGTTTTTCAGATGAATCCTGATGTTTACTATCTGCTTCGGTGATGAGATGAGAGTTACAGAAAAACCCATTTCCAGTTATCCCTGGTACCTTCGTCCATTCTTTTGGAATCAAAAAAGAAAATACGGACAAATCCTTAAGCCTGCATTGCCTACAGGGATGTAGGTAAGGGGCGTGAGCAGGAGCGGAAGCTTTGATTTGGGCCAGAGTTCCCAGGTTATTTGCAGCGATAGCTATACTCTATGGCGTGCTGGATAGAAAAAGTAGCCCTATAGATTCAGTTCTACGATCCTTGATTACGGTGAGGGTATCGCAAATAAACGAGTGCCGTTTTTGTATTGATATTAACTCCGCCGTGTTGGCAAAAAGAACGGGCTCCATGAACAAGGTGGAGGCCCTTGAACGATGGCAAGAAAGCGAGTTGTTTGATAACAAAGAAAAGGTTGTCCTGGAATATGTCGAGGCTATAACTTATACCGATCGGCAGGTTGATGATGATTTGGCTCAGCGCCTATATGAATACTTTAATGAGGATGAAATAGTCGAACTAACCGGACTCATTGCCTTTCAGAATTTATCCAGCAAATTTAACAGTGCCCTGGATTTGCCTGCACAAGGATTTTGCCGTCTGCCGGAAAGTGCAGATCGCAATAATGAAAAATCAAACGTTTAATACAAAATGGCATTGCCGATTCTCTGTTAATAGGCGGAATGCCCCTATGAATACATGCCCGATTCATTTGGAAATTCGATGGTGAGAGGCATGGTGTCGTCGACTCTATTATCTGTGACTAATGAGAAGTTATAATAATGATACTCACTATTGGCAAATTGGCTAAACAGGCCGATGTAACCATCGAAACTATCCGGTACTATCAACGTATAGGCTTATTGAAAGAACCGGATAAACCTGATAATGGTTATCGACAATACACTGATGACGCCATTGCTAGAATTCGATTTATTAAACGCGCTCAACAAATAGGCTTTACCTTAAAGGAAATTGCAGAGCTGCTATCGCTTGATGGTTCTCATTGTGCTGATGTGCGAAAAATCGCTGAACAGAAATACCAGCAAATTGATCAGCAAATAAAGGATTTAATTGCTCTTCGTAATATATTGGATACTCTGATAAAAGGCTGTCAGAGCAATTTTTCAATAGAATATTGTTCTCTTATTAATGCGCTTTCGACTGCCTGGGATGGCGGCCGAGACTGCTCTCTGCAGTCCTCGGCATTTCCTCCCTCCCTGGAGGTCAGAAGTGCCGCAATCGGTACGACCGCATGGATGCAGGAGGTAGAGCAATGCATGGAGCAGTTGCCGAGGGAACCGATGCTACCAAATGAGTCCGATTCAAAATCCTGAACCATCTGAAAATAATGTCAACTCTCCTTGACCCTGTGCTATAGCACAGGGTTTAGACTCCTATCCTGATTCTATTAAGATCTGTAATTTCTGACATTTAGTATGACTCTGCTAAATGCAAGTCAGCAGGCAACAACAGTTACAATTGATTCAGGAGAACCCTTATGAAACTAGAACATGATACAGCATCCAGAGACTCAGCCTGGTTAGGGATTGGTGCCGTATTAGCCGCCATTGGCGCATCGGTCTACTGTGTTGGCCCTTTGCTGCTTATATCATTAGGGATTGGCGGCGCGTGGATGAGCATATTAACTTCAATGGAAACGGTCAGACCTTTTTTTCTCGTTCTGACTCTGATCTTCATCGGTTTGAGCTATCGAAAACTCTATTTGATTCCCGATAGCTGTGAGGAGGGTGAAGTTTGTGCATCATCCGAAGTTAAACGCAAACAACGGATGATTTTCTGGATTAGTTCAGTGTTGATCTTGATGCTGCTGGCATTTCCCTGGTATGCCCTGTTTTTTATGGAATAAGGATAATGATGACTATTAAAAGCGTATTTATTATTTTGAGCTTATTCATATTGGCAGTACCTTTGATAATACAGACGAGTCATGCTGAATCTGTTGTTCAAGTGAAAAACAGCAGCCAATCTATAACATTAGATATGCAGAACATGACTTGTGCGATGTGTAAATTCACTATTAAAAAAGCCCTGCAAGGTGTTGAAGGTGTACAAAAGGCGGATGTTGATTTTGATTCAAAAATGGCTACTGTTACGTTTGATCCGCAAAAAACCAATAGCGAAGCTTTAATTAATGCTACTACCCGAGCCGGTTATCCAGCGACTGTGCATAGTTCAAACAATTAACTACCGTATTAATTATGATTAGGATAGGGTTATGTCAAGTTGCTGCTCAAGCAGTTCGTCAAAAACGACTTCTCAGCATTGTGCTCAATGCGGCACAGCTTGTAAAAGTGTCAAAATACGAACGGTCTACCATCAGGTAAGATTTCCCGAGAATCAGGGGATCACCTCAGACAATTATTTTTTCTGCCCATCCAAAGAATGTTCAACCGGTTATTTTTCAAAAGCGGGAATCATTATTCCCAGTCAACAGTTAAGGTCTCATCAAGAAATTCAGGAAGACAAGCTTTGTTATTGTTTTGATATCTATGCAGCCGATTATCTGAATGCACTAAGGGCTAACACTGCAGAGCTTATCAAAGATTTTGTCATTGAACGAACAATATCAGGTGACTGTGCTTGTGAAATCAGGAACCCGGCAGGACAATGCTGTTTAGCGAAATTTAAGCATTTGGATAAAGAATACAGCAGTAAAAGTTCGGTAAATTAATATAAAAATGACATTACAGATCCACTGCCAATGTTAATGGGAGGATCGCCACTATGAACACATGGCACAAGCTATCGATTGCCGAAGCCGTAAGCCTTCTTGCTACCGATGTGGAGCAGGGACTTTCTGCCAATGAAGCAAAAAAGCGGCTGGCCCGGTATGGGCAAAATAAACTACACAAAGGCAAGCGATCTTCGGCCTTGGTCATTTTTGTAAACCAGTTCAAAAGTCTGGTTATTTGGGTGCTGATTGGTGCAGCGACTGTTTCTGCAGCGCTGGGCGAGACTGTAGACGGCATCGCCATTATTGTTATTGTGATCCTGAACGCGGTGATCGGTTTTATTCAGGAATATCGTGCCGAGAAGGCGGTGGCCGCGTTGGCTCGCCTGACAGCGCCCCATTGCCGCGTGGTACGAGACGGTCATAGCATGGTGGTTGATACGACTGAAATCGTTCCGGGCGATATCCTATTGCTCGAAGGCGGGGATCTGATCGCTGCGGACGCTCGCCTGATTAAGGCATCTGTTCTTCGTATCAACGAAGCGCCACTCACCGGCGAATCGCAAGCCGTTGGTAAGCTCACTGACAGTGTTCCTCTGGAAACGCCGCTGGCGGAGCGGAACAATATGGTCTTCCTCGGTACCAGCGTAACGGGGGGAACCGGCTGCGCTTTGGTGGTTAATACCGGCATGGAGACGGAACTCGGTCATATTGCCAAACTTCTGGAGACCGCAGAAAGTGGAGAAACCCCATTGAAACGCCGGCTCGACCGGGTAGCGCGGTTGCTGTTGTGGGCTTGTTTCGGCATTGTTGCGCTGATTTTTAGTCTCGGCTTATTGCGAGGAATTGCGCCGTTTGAACTTTTCCTGAGCGCGGTGAGTCTTGCGGTAGCGGCCATTCCCGAGGGGCTGCCCGCCGTGGTAACTGTCGCGCTCGCTTTGGGTGTGCAACGTATGGTGCAGCGTAATGCATTGGTGCGGCATATGGCCTCGGTCGAAACGCTAGGCTGCGCTGAGGTTATCTGTACGGACAAAACCGGCACACTGACGATGGGTGAAATGACAGCTCGTAAGTTGATTACCTCAGAAAGCTTGTATCGCATCACCGGCGAAGGTTATGCCACGGAAGGTGCATTCTTTTCCGGCAATGTGGAAAACCTGCCATCAAAAAGCCCAGAACTTTTCGCCTTGCTATATGCATCGGCCGCCTGCAACGATGCCGAATTAACTCTACTAGATGACCGACCGGTGGTAGTGGGCGACCCTACCGAAGGCGCGCTGCTGGTGGCTGCTGCGAAAGGTGGTATTACACGCGCAACTGTCGAGACCCAAATGCCGCGACTGGCTACTGTTCCTTTCGATTCCGATCGCAAACGCATGACAGTCATCCGTAGCCAAGAAAACCATCCCTGGGCATTCGTCAAGGGTGCGCCCGAAGTTATTCTTAATCGTTGCACCCTGATCCGTACCGATCAGGGAGTAAGAGAATTGACCGAAAATGACCGTAGCCGAATGTTTCAAGCCAATGCCTTATTGGCGCACGATGCCCTGCGTGTGCTTGCCGTCTCTGAACGTTCCCTGGACGGCTTCAGTTTCGAAGAAGGCATGGTCGTAAATGATATGGAGATCGAGCAGGGACTTATCTTGTTAGGACTCGTAGGCTTACAGGACCCACCCCGAGGTGAGGCGAAGGAAGCTGTGGCCAAATGCAAACGGGCAGGCATCAAAACCGTGATGATCACCGGTGATCATCCAGACACTGCACGGGCAATAGGGCATGAATTGGGCATTCTGGGCAAAGGCGAAGAAGTTCTCATAGGAGCCGAACTTGATCGCCTGGATGACGAAGCGCTGAAGGAACGTGTAGCACAGGTTTCCGTTTATGCGCGGGTTACCGCCGAGCACAAGCTCCGCATTGTCCGCGCATG
>JAQTLI010000042.1 GCA_028714995.1 Methylobacter sp.
GGAAGTGATAAAGCTCCTGAAAGAATTTCACCGAAAGCGCCAATAGCGTCAGACTCAGCCCGAAATAAATCGGCGCCAATATCCAGCGACTGGCATACATCAGTCTTTCCAGTGATTGCCCGATATTGTCTTGCGTTGTCATACTTATTCCTTTTTGCTTAGTGATGCAAATGCGCCGCCAGCCAGCGCTCCGCCACTTCTTCCGCAATGCCTTTACGTCTTGCGTAATCTTGCAGTTGATCCTTATCTATCTTGCCGACATTAAAATATTGCGACTCCGGATGGGAAAAATACCAGCCGCTTACCGCTGATGCGGGGTACATCGCGTAACTTTCGGTCAGCTCTATCGTGGTATGTTCGGTCACATTGAGCAATTCAAACAATTTGCCCTTCTCGGTATGATCGGGACACGCTGGGTATCCGGGCGCTGGCCGTATACCTTGATAGGCTTCGCTGATTAACTGCTCTGCCTCATGCGTTTCATCTTTGGCATAGCCCCAATACTCTTTTCTGACCACCTGATGCATATATTCTGCAAATGCTTCGGCCAACCTGTCGGCCAGCGCCTTTAGCATGATCGCACTGTAATCGTCATTGTCCTGTTCAAACTCTTGCAGTTTTTGTTCTATGCCGATGCCGGTCGTTACCGCAAAAGCACCGATGTAGTCGGCTATGCCACTGTCAACAGGGGCGATAAAATCCGACAGGCAGTAGTTTGGTCTGCCCGGCGCTTTGACGTTCTGCTGACGCAAATGATGCAGTGTTTCTTTTTTCTGAGTGCGGGTGTCATCGGTGTACACCACGACATCATCGCCGTCGCTGTTGGCGGGGAAGAATCCGACCACTGCGCGGGCACTCAGCCATTCTTCCCTGATGATTTTTTTCAGCATGTCCTGCGCATCGTCAAACAGCTTCCTGGCTTCAACACCGATGACTTTGTCATCGAGTATTTTGGGGTAGCTTCCGGCCATTTCCCAGGTTTGGAAAAACGGCGACCAGTCGATATACCAGACCAGCGTATCCAACGGGAAATTATCGATGACTTTGATGCCCAAGAACGACGGTTTAACCGGCTCATAGTTGCCCCAATTGAATTTATTTCGTCGGGCTTCTTCCAAAGGGTGCTGCTTGGTTTTGGCTTCCCGGCCTTTGTGCCGTTCCCTGACTTCCTCGTATTCTTTCCGTATATCTTTGAGGAACTCGGCTTTTAAATCAGTACTCAACAAATTGCTGGCTACGCCGACACCGCGCGACGCATCGGTCACATAAACAATCGGGCCATCGTAATTCGGGGCGATTTTTACTGCGGTATGCGCACGCGAGGTTGTCGCGCCGCCTATCATTAACGGAATGGTAAAGCCTTGGCGCTGCATTTCTTTGGCGACATGCACCATTTCATCCAGCGACGGCGTAATCAGGCCGCTTAAACCGATAATGTCGACGTTTTCCAAGCGCGCGGTTTGCAGAATCTTTTCGGCAGGCACCATCACGCCCAAATCGATCACGTCGTAGTTATTGCATTGCAGGACCACCGCGACGATATTCTTGCCAATGTCATGTACGTCGCCTTTAACGGTCGCCATCAGGATTCTGCCGTTGGTTTGCCTATCGCCTGCCGCTTTGTCGGCTTCCATATATGGCATCAGATAAGCCACGGCCTTTTTCATGACCCGCGCCGATTTAACCACTTGCGGCAGGAACATTTTGCCCGCACCGAACAAGTCGCCGACCACGTTCATGCCGTCCATTAAAGGACCTTCGATGACATGCAACGGCCTTTCAGCTTCCAGTCTTGCCTGCTCGGTATCTTCGTCGATGTAATCGGTGATGCCCTTTACCAGCGCATGTTCCAGACGCTTGCTGACTGGCCAGCTGCGCCACTCCAGATCCTGCTCTTTTCCGGCCGTGCTGCCGTCACCGCGATATTTCTCGGCAAGTTCCAGCAATTTATCGGTGCCGCTGCCATCATGTTCATTTAAAACAACATCTTCAACCGCATCGCGCAGGTCTTTGGGTATGTCCTCATAAATCGCCAACTGGCCGGCATTAACGATGCCCATATCCATGCCTGCCTGAATGGCATGATATAAAAATACCGCGTGTATCGCTTCGCGCACCGGATTATTGCCCCGGAAAGAAAACGACACGTTGGAAACGCCGCCGGAAACCAGTGCGTACGGTAGCGTGCGTTTGATCTCGCGAGTGGCTTCGATAAAATCAACGCCGTAATTGTTATGTTCGTCGATGCCGGTGGCAACGGCAAATATATTGGGGTCGAAAATGATGTCTTCAGGCGGGAAGCCGACTTGTTCGGTAAGGATTTTATAACCCCGCTGGCATATTTCGACTTTTCTGGCCTTGGTATCGGCCTGTCCTTGTTCGTCAAAGGCCATGACGATAACCGCCGCACCGTAGCGGCGCACCAGTTTGGCATGTTTGATAAAAGCCTCTTCACCCTCTTTCAGCGAGATGGAATTGACCACACCTTTGCCCTGGGTGCATTTAAGACCGGCTTCCAGAATCTCCCATTTGGACGAGTCCAGCATAATCGGCACTTTGGCGATGTCCGGCTCGGACGCAATCAGCATCAAAAAGCGCACCATCGCTTCTTTGGAGTCCAGCATGCCTTCGTCCATATTGATGTCGATAATTTGCGCACCGTTTTCGACTTGCTGTTTCGCTACATCCAGCGCCGCTTCAAAATCGCCTTCAATAACCAGTCGTTTGAACGCCGCCGAACCCGTAACGTTGGTGCGCTCACCGACATTGACGAATAAGGAATCCGGCCCGATGTTCAGTGGCTCGAGTCCTGATAACCGGCACTGTTTGGGTATTTCCGGTATTTTTCTGGGACTGTATTGTTGTACGGCTTTAACTATCGCTTTAATATTCGCAGGTGACGTTCCGCAGCACCCTCCGATAATATTCAGGTAGCCATTTTTCGCCCAATCGGCCAACTCTGTGGCCATCGCTTCGGGCGTTTCATCATATTCTCCGAACTCGTTAGGCAGGCCTGCGTTCGGGTGAGCAGAAACATATGTATCCGCAATAGACGATAATTCAGCGATATACTGGCGTAGCTCTGTTGCGCCTAACGCGCAGTTAAAGCCGAACGAGATCGGCTCAACATGCTTCAGGGAATTCCAGAAGGCGGCAACGGTTTGCCCAGAAAGCGTTCTGCCTGACGCATCGGTAATCGTGCCAGAGATCATGACGGGCAGCTTGTAGCCGATCTGTTCAAAATATTGTTCAACCGCAAAAATAGCAGCTTTGGCATTTAAGGTATCGAAGACGGTTTCAATCAGGATTATATCCACGCCACCGTCAAGCAAGCCTTTGGTTGCTTCTGTGTAAGCGACGACCAGGTCGTCGAAAAAGATATTACGAAAGCCCGGATCGTTAACATCGGGTGACATAGAGGCCGTGCGGTTAGTAGGGCCTAATACGCCGGCAACAAAACGCGGTTTATCCGGTGTCTTATAGGAGTATTCATCAGCCGCCTGCCTTGCCAATCGCGCCGCCCCGACATTGATTTCATAGGCCAGTGATTCCATTTTATAATCAGCCATGGCGATACTGGTCGCGTTGAAGGTATTGGTTTCAACGATGTCAGAGCCAACTTCAAAATAAGCACTATGAATGGCTTTAATGATATCCGGCTGGGTTATCGATAACAGATCATTGTTCCCCTTAAGATCAGTATCCCACTGAGCAAAACGTTCACCGCGATAATCCTTTTCTTCCAACTTATAACTTTGGATCATCGTGCCCATTGCACCATCAAGAAACAAGATTCTTTGGGACAATTGCTGCTTTAATAATTCTGTTTTGCTCATTGAAACTGCCAAGGGGTTGTTGATTTGAATAAATACCAAACCATAAGTCTGAGGATATAATCATTGCTTAAAAAGCAATCAATCTATATTATTTTTCACTATTTTTGCCGGAGATGTACATGTCAAAACCAACGATTACTCAAGTCATAAAGAGTGTTCTTTCTGCTTTTATTGGTGTGCAAAGTGATAGTAACAGGCAAAAAGACTTCGAACAGGGATCTCTTTCGACTTATATTATTGTGGGGGTAATTTTTACAATTCTTTTTGTTATGGGTCTTATTTTTCTTGTCTCTACCATTATAGGTAATTAATATTTATTACCCAATTTACAAAAACAGTACCGCTATAAAAAAAGCCCAAGCATAACTTGGGCTTTTTTGTATCTAACTTTATTTTTACTTTTCTGTGGCTTTAAAACTTTTTTTGATGCCCTGAAACATATCACCCAGACCACTGAACAAATTAGCAACAGTGATACTTTCTTTCATGATGAATTTTGTACGAATCAAAGCCACCGCTAAGAAACCCGCAAATGGAGGCATTAATTCAAAATAAATCGACTCTAAAATACCCCAAAAGCCTTGGAAACCACCCTCATTTTTCCTATCCGCGCCCTCAACTGCTTCATAGCCACTACCACCTTCGCTGGCCCTGAGTGCTTCTAATATATAAATATTAATTTCAACCAGCATCATCTGCACTACAAAAAAAGCAACTGCGCTGATCAAAATCCACAGCCAAAGGTTGCTTACTTTTGCTTTCACCGCCCCCTGGTAAGCCCAGAGAACCACTAAAATCATTACAATACCACCGATCATCGCTATATCCTTTTTTAAATTATTATTTTTTTGTTAAAAAGAAGAACAAACTTGTGCACTTCAAGACCATTTTAGAATTATCTTTTTCAATTACACTACATGATTCATATTTTTCTCGTCCAGGCGCGGCCTGCTTTTTAATAACGCCATCTTCAACGAAAAATTTTACCGGCACAACCATCTCTTTAGTTCGCCCAAGTGAATCTGTTGCTGTCGATTGTAAAATTCCGTTTGATTTAAACTCCCATTCACTTTTAACATGCTTTTTTTCCCCATCTAGCTTAAGTGCCTCAGCATTTAATTCCCATTTTCCCAGGATTTCAGAAGCATCTTTTAATACAACATCAGCCTTCGCAGAAAACACAAAGAAAATCGCCAGCAACGGAATTATTTTAACGCATCTTTTCATCATCTTTCCTTCCTCTAAATGTTTCACCAAAACATGAAGTTTAAACTATATCACACAGACCATCGATCTTTAAACTTCAACCGAAGGAATGCTTACATCTCCCCCATCTTTAATTCAACGCAACATAAGCCTTGACTTTAACTTCACCTACAGTATGATTAACTTTCCACTTGCTATGTTATTAGCAATTTCTAAAATACAAAATTATAGGTAGGACATTCATGGGAGCGATCTTAGATATCACCGAAATGTTAAAAGAACCAGCTGGCATGGTCGGCGCACTTGTAGTAGTCGCTGCAGGCTATTTCCTCGTAAAATGGGTTTTCGCTGAACACCCAGACGACGAAAAATAAGTCTCAAAAGATTTACCCTTACTTTGGTCGCTTACACCAATTCTCTTTGAGTTGGTAGCGGCCTTTGTTTTGTCTGCATATTTATCACATTTAAGTCACTAATTCTTTTATAATTTATACATCTTCTCGATTTTTCGAACTTTGAAAATGTATAAACTTATATCCGCTAAAATTCTAGCCCTCCTTTCTAAACAAGTCCCTGCTACTGGAATTGGCCTGTTCAGACTTTTTTACGGTTTAATCACATTACAGGAAATCATTTTTCTGCTGTATTTTAATCATTTAATTTTCGACCCTATTCCTTATATAGATGTCGAATTTCCAATGATTCCTTTCTTCTTGACAATTTGGGTTGTTATTGCCACATTTATCGTTATCGGATACCGATATCAATTTGCTGTAACCTGTAATTACATCATATGGATCATTTTTGTTAATTTCACCCCCATGCAACGGGATTTTGATGGGGGCTTTGACTTATTCATGATCGGAGCAGGTTTTTTTCTGCTGTTTATGCCTGGTGATCGAGCATTTTCAATTGACAACCTGCGGTACAAACTTAATACACCTTTTGTTCATTACAATGCCCACCCAAAGCCTAAAGTCTCTGTTCTTGCCTATTACCTGCCCATTGCTATTTGCCTTGGCTTTCTTTACTTCGATTCTGCCATACACAAGATGTTTGCCGAGCACTGGCGCAATGGACTTGGCTCCTGGTTACCTGCAACACAACCTTATTATGTATCAGCCATCGATATGTCAGCCTTGCTAAATAATAAGCTTCTGCAAAACATTATTGGTTATACGATTTTAATCTTCCAATTTACTTTCATATTCTTTTTTTCTAATCGTCGGTTACGCATAGCCTATCTATTGGTCGGCCTCGGACTTCATCTTGGCATCACATTGTCTTTTAATATTTATCCTTTTGGACTAGGGATGATTATTTTTTATACGCTACTGGTTCCCTTCAAATGGTGGCGGGTTATTGGAGAAATCTTCACGGCAAATCATTCTTCTCTTACCGTATTTTATGACCAGCAATGCCCTTTATGTAACCGTACCGTTCTTATCCTTAATCATTTAGATATTTTTAAATGTATTGACTTTAAAAGCGCTCAAGAGCATGCCGCACATTATCCTGCGCTCGCTTCAATCAATAATGAAACTTTGTTGACCGACTTATATGCCCTTGATAGCAGCGATCGCATTTATTCTGGTGTTGGCACCTATATTCAGATATTTAGAAAGATGCGCTATTTATTCCCCCTTGGCATTATTTTAAGTCTTCCTGGAATTAACTATTTTGCCTCAAAGAAATACCGCTCTATTGCGGATTCACGTAACCGTATTCCGTGCGCAAGTACTTGCTTTGCACCGCAAAATCTGCAAATCAATACCCTGTACCATCGGTATTTTGAACAGCTTGCCACACAGAAACCAAAGGCATTTTCCAGAAAACTTTCAAAAATACTGATTGCACTATTGCTCTTACAATTAAACAGCTCTATTCATTACGGGCTAATTTATAGGCTCAATATTAATACCACACAAAATCCTATCATTAATAACATTTCACAAGCCAGCAATGCTCTTTTGATGGTCTCTCAGACCTTTTTTGGCATTACTCCGCACGCCCTTTATCTACATGACCATTTTGCAGGCTATGATCGCATTCTGGCCATTACTTATACCGACCAAAATGGCAATGAACGCTGGCTCCCGTTTGTAAATGAGCAAGGACGGCTACTTGCCCCCAATTGGGGCCGTGTTCACTCTATGTGGGCAAATATCGCTGTCACTCCTAATATCGACAATACGCGCTTACATAAATTTATTATGAAAGTCACCGCATTCTGGGGACAGAAAATTGGATTAGATATCAATAAAACCATCTTCCACATAAAACTTAAGAAAATTAGCGCACCCTCTTACTGGGTATATGACCAATTGCACAAAAACATGGCATCTCAGTGGGTCACAATAGGATCAGTAAAATGGGATAACAATGTCATTTCTTTCGATTTACCAAGTAATATCAATGAGCTTTAACTGCCATTACATTTAGTCATTTTTAATATTGCATCATCATTCCAGTCATGATATAAAATACATGTGCTTTAAATATTGGCGCAAAAATAATTAAAAATAATTGACCCCTTTTGGAGGATATTCTTATGAAGAAAGTATTATCACTTTTAGCTATGGCATTAATGATTGTTGGATTAACTGGTTGCATCGACAACCCAGATGATTCTAAGCAAAAAGTTTCTAGTTCTATCCAACTATAAACAAAATATCTAGCAGCACCAAAAAACCCAGCTTATGGCTGGGTTTTTTGTTTATAATTTAATGACTTACAAAACAATTCTATACTCCTTCATACAAAACTAGCTCTTTAAATATCTGAGTTAATCTTACCCCCCAGTTTTATCAAGCATTTCATTTTATTCATAATTTAAAATGGATTTAACATTCATTGCTAATTTTCTTCAATTGATGACCTCTTATATTTCATCATTGACTCTTCTAATTCCATTAATTCCCTTTCTATTCAACTGACCACATGATTTTCCTTAGAAATACATGGGAAGAAAAGTCACTATTTTCGCCGAAAGCTGGTTTTTTAAGCATCGACGCGCGCGCCTTCCCTTGGCAAGCGCTCCTGCGGCTGCTCTATCTCCTGCCCATCCTTGCGGTCGTCATTCGCTCCCTATGAGAGCTGCCTCATATCATTCCATGGCTCGATGCAGGATTGCTTTGTATATTTAAAAAAACGCTGTGTGAATTCACTCTCTGTCCTATCATTTCTGAAGACTAATTCATCATCACACTTCGCTCACGCTCCTTTTCCATGATAAATAACGGAAGTATTAACTAAAAATACATGCTATTTATTTTTATTTTGCAAAAAAAAACCCCCGCTACCTATCCGGTAACGGGGGTTTCAATCCCTTAACTGATAACCGCAGTTATCAGTTAATTGCTCATTAAATGAAAACTGGGATTAATGGAGCATCTACCATAACCATTTGACGTTTGCCATTTTCATCAAAGAAGAATAGCAAGCCAGCAAAACGGCTGTCTGGATCGTAGATCAAGTCAGCTAAACGGTATACTTCCCAAGCTGCGTCAGAAGCAGTAACTTGTACTGTTCTTGATTGACCTGGAGCAAGTGGGCTGTTATCGCTAACAGTCAAACCTTCTTCAGCCAACAAGTCATCTGGGTAGCCAGTATCATCTTCATGTACTGCTGGATCCAAGAAACGAACACCAGCTGTGTTGAACTCACCCAAACGAACTGAAGAATCACCATTGTTAGTGATAGTCAGTGTCATTTGCATAGCACGACCTGGTACACGATAAGTAGCATCATCAACTTTAACGCTAACAGTTTTTGCAGGCATTTGATAAGTCTTCATGCCGCGCAATAAACCAGCTTGCAGAGGAGTCGTGATTGGATACTGTTCGTTTGTGCTTCCCATTGAGAAGGCAACAATAGCGATAGTACCTGCTGCAAAACCCATAGCAACTTTTCTGTCTGTAGCAGTAATTAAAGTATTAGCTTTACCAGCTTCAACAGCGATAGAGCGTGGAACGAACAATGGTTTACGAACCCAATATGCTATCCAAGCTAAACCTAAAGCATACCAGAAAGCGTGCCAGAAGTAGACGTTACCCAAGTTATAGTTTTCCAGGTCGATAGTTTGACCAGTCAAAGTTGTAACAGGGTTAACGAAAGATCCCATAGAACCAGTAACAGTTACCCATTTACCTGGACCGATGATTGGACCACCACCTTGTACGTTCATCATAGTATGTACGTGCCAATCGCCTGGACGACGTGCTTTCAACAATACTTTAAACTCATAAGTTTCACCCAGTTCCAGGGTAACTGAACGAGGAACTAATTGACCACCGATCCAAGAACCTTGACGAATAAATACAGGACCTGGAATACCAATGTTCAAGAAAGATACTTCTGGTTTATCAACAGTTTCAGGCCATCCAGCGAAAACGTGGAATTTACCAGAAATTGTCATAGTATCATTAACAGGCACTTCCTCTTTTGACCAATTCAGGTCAAACCAATGAATTGTACGCATACGCATGAAAGCTGCTTGCGACTTTTCACCATGAGCAGATGCAGTTGGTGTGTAAAACATCGCTGCTGTAACAGTTACCAGCAGTGCGACAAAGGATAATTTAGCAACCTTGTCTTTAATTAATTTCATATATCCTCCTCTATAATAGAGAATCTATAGTTTTCAGAGTATCCAGTAAAGCAACATATCTCATTTGCTAATACCAGTCTTTTATGTGTTATTTTTTGTAAACAGTTCTTATGCAGACTGAACGAAGTCAGTTTTTGCGAACCATTGACCAAAGAAATGCCACAAGAAGTAAATCAGGATACTCACGAATCCAGAGAAGAACGCTGATACTGGAGCAACGTCTTTACCGAAAGTTCTTAGTGTACCTTTTTCAACCATTCTGATGTACTCAGGTGTACCAGTTCTTACGTAATGGTAACCTTGTAAGTCAGCAAGTGTCATCATCATGCCATTGTATTCAACTGGAACGTGCAATGGTGCAATGATTGGCCAGTTGCCTGGATAGAACAACAGACCCCATGCTAAACCACCAAGTACTGCAGTCAATGTCATGCTGCCTGACAGCATCAAAATAACATCAAGAACAATCGCACCTGGCATCAGGTTTGAAGGGAAGCAGAAGTTTACTGGGAAATAAGTCCAACCCCAGAAGTTCAAATATCTGTTAACCCACTCACCTAAGAGCAGACCTAAGATACATACAACTGCGCCGAAAGGCAGACGGTACCGCCACCACAAGCAAGCTTGAACAGCAGCAGGGAAAGTGATTGAAACGATTGGTGCTACAGTTACCCATAGACGTCTATCTTTCCAGTCAGTCCAGAAATCCCAGTCACCACCAGTTAACATGTAGTGAATGTGATAACCACCAAGTACAACAAAGAACAATGTAAACAGAATTAGCCAATCGAACGTGCGTGAAACTTTTACTGCTTCAGCGCGTGAACGTACAGCTGATTGAGATGCGCTCATTAGCTTACCTCCTAAAGGATTTAAATTATTTTTATTAATGACTATCTTTCCCTATGCTGCTTCATCCTGAAAAAAGATGAAACAGCGAGGAGATAGTAATTACAACCAAGACTTATATTATGCTAAGTCTTTTTTCAAAAGTTTAGATATCGCACCAACTTCTGTGTTTACAACACCTAATACACCTAAAGCTGCCCATCCGAAGAAAACGAAGCCGTAATGTAAAGGAGCAACAAACAATTCTTCCATGAACCAGAAAGTGTGACCCCATTCGTTCAAACCAACATTTGGCAGAATCATGAAAGGTCCAATTACTGATACCATATACTGCATTGACAAACCTTGTTGGTAAGTAGGCAGTCTTGTTTTTGCATATAAGAATGAAGCAACACCAGTAATGATGTAGATTGGATAGCTCAAATAGAATTCAATGATGTGACTTGGTGTAAAGTCAGTATCACGAACAATAGTTTGATGCCATGTGCCATCTTGCTCTGTAAAGTAGCTAGCGCCATAATAAATAGCCCAACCATACATTACCAACCAAGTCCAATGAGTCATATGTCTTCTTAACTCTTCTCTTGGAGTGATTGACATCACTTTACGGTCACGAGATTTCCAGAGGTAACCCCACAGAATTCCTGCAGTTGAAACTTCCAAAACGAACTCGATATACAGGAAGTTCATCCAGTATGTTTCGAATTCAGGTGCAAATGAGTCAAGACCAGCGGACCAGCCATAGACACCTTCGTACCAACGGACCCAAGCGTAAAACACGATATACAGCAAAGAGCCGAGTATCATATTTCTTTTATTTAACAGCGGTGCTTCCGCAGCATCAGCTTTCACTGATTCAGTTGTAGCTGCCATTTCTACCTCCTAAAAATTAACAAATCCCCGGCCTATTGACCAGGACTCTATAATACAACTCCTTTTCCCTACTCTTCCCTTTATAATCAGGATTGAGTACCACCAAGTCAATTTAGTGAGTTATCAGTCTACCAGTTCGTGTAACCTTGTCAAGTCAAAAACATTCTCCAATTTCATTTTCTTTTGAATATACACCCTTCTATTCGATTATTCACGCTTAAACAGCTATCAACAAATGCACTGTTTATAATTTCTATTATTGATTTCAATAGAAAATGTTGAATCTTGCAGGACTAAATAAATGCGTATCCATGCATTCAACTGAAAACCAAATGTCTTAAAAACATCAGGAACTGAAGATGGCTATTTTTGTGGAATAATTCGTTTTGTTACCTAAATCCTGCAAGCCCTAACCCGGACAAGCCGGAACCAAAAAGGGTAAACTATCCCTCAAAGCATTGTTTTACTGTGAGGGCATTGGCGATGACAACCCAGCTAACTGAACGTTATAAGAATGATCTGCAGGGCGTCCTTTCC
>JAQTLI010000043.1 GCA_028714995.1 Methylobacter sp.
GTGGCTATTATCGATACCATAGCGTTTACAAAGCGCGTCCAGGCTATTCCTCTGCCCGGGATGTTTTTTTCTGGCATAGGTCAGCGTATCGAATACTGCACTATAATCCACGACCGTTCCTGTCTCATTATTCAGCAGTGAAAATTCATGATTAAGAAAGCCGACATCGAACGGCGCATTATGAATGACTAATTCAGCCCCCCGAATAAACGCTATAAAATCTTCTGCAACATCCTCAAAATGCGGCTTATCTTCTAAAAACTGATTAGTGATACCGTGAACTTCAATTGCACCATCATCAATTATCCGATCAGGATTAATATAAACATGAAACCGCTTGCCAGTTAAGCGGCGATTTACCATCTCTACACAACCAATTTCAATAACCCTATGCCCTTCCTGCGGATTTAGACCGGTAGTTTCAGTATCAAGAACCACTATGCGATTTGTAAATGTTCGCTTATCCACACGTTTCCCCAGGTTTTATTAATGATATTAAGAATAAATTCTTTAAAACGAAATCATTCTAGAATTTTCAAAGCAGGCCGGCAATGAGGTTGATCACTACCCTTTTATATTTTTCTGTTAAAATTTGATCAGATGGCAAGGTTTACTTGCATACCACATATTATGGGAGGTGTTTATATGACACTAAAAAAGACACAGATTGACAAAGACAAACTGAACCAAATCGTTACCGATGCACGACGCAATCAGGAACTTAGAGAACAATCCTATCGCGGACAGGCCCTGAAACTGTATCCCTGGGTATGCGGTCGTTGTGCCCGTGAATTTGATCACAAAAACCTGACTGAATTGACGGTTCATCATAAAAACCATAACCACGATGACAATCCATCCGATGGCAGCAACTGGGAATTATTATGCCTTTATTGCCATGATAATGAACATTCAAGATACGAAGAAACCCGCTTTGGTAACAACTCACAAACCGGAAAATCCACAGTATCGGTTGCGACACATAATCCATTTGCAGATCTCAAAGCCTTAATGGACAGTAAAAAATAACCCTGGCCCGCCTGCTTAAGGGCTGTATGGCTAACCGGTTATTGAACCGATGCCGAGATTGGCAAGCGCATCCGCCCTTTCATTGCCGTTATCACCCGAATGCCCCTTTACCCATATCCATTCGATATCGTGTCGCATAATAGCGGCATCCAGCCGACGCCATAGGTCTTCATTTTTAACCGGCTGTCTGGAAGCCGTTTTCCATCCCCGTTTTTTCCAGTTATCCATCCACTCGGTAATGCCTTGCAGCACATATTTTGAATCGATATTGATTCGCACTGAACAGGGCTTTGTTAAAGTTTCCAGTGCCTGTATTGCCGCCATCAGCTCCATCCGATTATTGGTTGTATCCGGATCACCCCCATAGAGCTCCTTAACTTTGCCTTTATAGCTGAGTATAACGCCCCATCCGCCAGGACCGGGATTACCTTTGCAAGCACCATCAGTATAAATAATGACCGGATCACTCATGCTTATTTATCCGTGCTGCCCTCAGTGAATTTGCTACAACCAACCGAGGATTTAGAACCTGTACAGGCGTTAGCGGAATCCGATTATATCGACGTTTTATAGCCTTAATCGCATAGGCAGTAGATGTAAATGAACGTAAACCGGCCATGCATTTTCCATGCGTAGAGCTTACTGAATCCATATGAAACTCTGATGAAACTGTTACCTCAAAATTCAATACTTTCAGCCAGTCCAGAATTCTTGATCGAGGAATAAAGTGCCCCTCCCAAGTGTCAGCCATTTTCTTGTCCCATAAATACTGGTACCTAACCCATAGACTCCAAGGATTAAAATTCAATACTATTAGCATTCCTTCCGGCTTCAAAACCCGCTCCACTTCTCTTATAGTCTGAAACCGTTTAGCATCAAACTCCAATAAATGTGGCACAATAATCATATCAATACTATTGCTTTGCAATGGCAAACTATATGATTTCGCCCTAATTTTTCTCGATTTATCACACCCCAAACCTTTAGCATCGAGTACCGTAAAATTCTTATACAATGAACAATCAATAAATTCATTTTCCCAATCCAATCCACCAATCTGTAAAATTGTCTGCTGGCAACTAACAGTGATGGACCGCTGTAAATAGTCGGCTTCAAGCTGCTGTAACAACTTGCCTCTGGGGGTTTGATACCAGGCAAATAGGAAGTTTCGCTTCATTTGTAAACTCGACAATACATAGCTTTAATGATTTTCAACAAAAACAAAGGTATGATAACGCTTGTTACTTTTGAACTTCACTTTGTAAGGGTTAGACGATGCATGTTAATTTTAACAGATCAGTCCGTTTTTTATTACTGCTGATCTTTTTAATCGCAACAGGTTGCTCTCAAACTTCAAAAGATTCACTGAGTATAAACGATCAACCGCCTACTTCATCCTACCAGGATAACAGTTATGCAAAACATTCTCTGCCTCACCGCAAATTCAATACCACATTAGCATATAAAAACACCATTTGGGGACGATTATTATCCTTATATTCGCTACCCGAAATTAACAATCCACGGATCGACCGTGAATTAAACTGGTATTTACAGCATCCCACAGATCTTGCAGTACTTCAGGAGCGCGCAGAACCCTATTTGCATCTTATTCTCGATGAAATCGAAGCAAAAAACATTCCGGGCGAACTGGCATTATTACCCGTAGTTGAGAGCGCCTTTGTACCAGATGCCTATTCAAAAAGTGACGCTTCTGGCCTTTGGCAATTTATACCCGCGACCGGTCGCCTGTACGGCCTTAAACAAAACGAATGGTATGACGGTCGCCGTGATATTTATGCGTCAACAAAAGCCGCAACCGCTTATCTTAAGCACCTGAATGAGACTTTCGATGGTGACTGGCTGCTTGCCCTGGCTTCCTATAACTGCGGCAAAGGCAATGTGCGAAAGTCTATTGAAAAAAATGAAGATCTCAATCTGCCAACTGATTACTGGTCGCTAAGTCTCCCTGAAGAAACATTAAATTATGTTCCGCGACTGCTGGCTATAGCCAGAATATTTGCCAATGCTGAAAAATACAACATTCATTTGCAGAACATTCCAAACAAACCTTACTGTGAAGTTGTTGATGTCAAATCCCAACTGGATTTAAACAAAGCGGCAGAATTGGCTAATACTCCGATTAATGAATTTTTAAAATTAAACCCCGGATTTAACCGGTCAAGCACGGCTCCTGAAGGACCGCATCATTTGTTAATTCCCGTTGCCCAAGCGCAAACATTCAAACAAAATCTGGCTCAACTTCCCTATGAAGATCGGGTAGATTTAAAACGATACCATGAAGAGACAGTAGCCCAGATCCGACATGATGCGGCAGTTGCACAGAAACGAGATGATGAGACGGTAGCCCAGAAACGACATGATGAGACTCAAACAGCAGAGGCAACCTCGCACCAATACAAGGTTAAATCAGGAGAAAGCCTCTTGGCTATTGCTTTTAAAAATCATATAACAGTTAAATCCATCCAACAGGCGAACCATTTAGCGGGTAATTCTGTCCACTCTGGCATGATTTTAAAAATTCCTACACAAAAATCTGCTGATGACACAACACTCACAGCCAAAGCATCTAAAAATAACACCCGCAACACCCAAATTTATGTTGTAAAAAAAGGCGATACTTTTTGGAATATTGGACAAAAATTTTCGGTTAGCGGCGAAACCATCGCAGAGTGGAACAACACTACTTTAAAAAATGCATTGGTTCTGGGTCAAAAGCTGGCTATTAAAACCGGCAAGCAACAACTGATAGCCACCTCCTTATCTGCTAAGGAGACCAACTCATACCGCTCGATTAGCTATACGGTTAAACAAGGCGATTCGCTTGCACAAATTTCCCGTAAATTTCATGTCTCAATGGCCGATCTTCGAAAATGGAATTCTCACGAAGCGAGCAAGTCACTGGTTCCAGGAAAAAAACTGAAAGTAATGGTTAATGCAACCTATAGCGAAAATTCTCTTGTACATTCTGCTCTTTAATATTGCTTTTCCAGCAAGATAGATACATCTTGAGATTGTTCTAAAAGTGTCTTTCGAAAGATCTTTTTTAGCATGTGACAGGCTCAAGGCTTAACCTTGAGCCTTGCATCCTTAAATCTTTTCAGCCTTTTTCTGGTAACTTTCCATCTGATTGAAATTCAGGTAACGATAGGTATCCTCGGCTGTTTCGTTAATCTGTCCTGCATAGTGCATATATTCATCAAAAGTTGGAATTTTACCCAGAATTGAACACACCGCCGCCAGTTCAGCGGAGGACAGATAAACATTGGCACCATTTCCCAGACGGTTGGGGAAGTTCCGTGTTGAGGTAGAAACCACGGTGGCGTTTTCGGCGGCTCGCGCCTGATTACCCATGCATAATGAACAACCCGGCATTTCCGTACGGGCTCCTGCTTTGCCGAAGGTGCTGTAATACCCTTCCTCTATCAATTGGGCCTGATCCATTTTGGTGGGCGGCGCAACCCACAAGCGGGTCGGCAATTCGCCTTTTTGTTTTTCCAGCAAATTACCGGCAGCACGGAAATGGCCGATATTGGTCATGCAGGAACCCAAAAACACTTCGTCGATCTTAGTCCCGGCGACGGCAGACAACGTTTTCACATCATCAGGATCATTGGGGCAGGCCAGCAACGGTTCCTTGATTTCACTCATATCGATTTCGATGACTTCAAAGTATTCCGCATCGGCGTCAGGCGTAAGCAATACCGGATTAGCCAGCCATGCCTCCATGCTTTTAATACGTCGTTCCAGGGTGCGCACATCACCGTAACCCTCGGCTATCATCCATTTCAGCAAGGTGACGTTTGAATTCAGGTACTCACGAATCGGCGCTTCATTCAAACGCACAGTGCAACCACCGGCAGAACGCTCCGCCGACGCATCAGACAACTCAAAAGCCTGCTCCACTTTCAAATCCGGCAAGCCTTCGATTTCCAGGATGCGACCTGAAAACACATTCTTTTTGCCCTGCTTTTCAACCGTCAACAAGCCGCGCTGTATCGCCACATAAGGAATGGCATTAACCAGGTCGCGCAGGGTTATACCCGGTTGCATTTCTCCCTTAAACCGAACTAAAACCGATTCCGGCATATCCAGCGGCATTACGCCGGTTGCTGCTGCAAACGCGACCAGTCCGGAACCGGCCGGGAATGAAATGCCGATAGGAAAACGGGTATGCGAATCACCGCCGGTTCCGACGGTATCCGGCAACAGCATCCGGTTCAGCCAGGAATGGATGATGCCGTCGCCCGGACGGAGCGACACGCCGTCCCGGTTCATGATGAAATCCGGCAGCGTATGCTGCATGGTGACATCAACAGGTTTCGGATACGCCGCCGTATGGCAGAAAGATTGCAGCACCAAGTCGGCGGAAAAGCCCAGGCAGGCCAGGTCTTTCAACTCGTCGCGGGTCATGGGGCCTGTAGTGTCCTGAGAGCCCACGGTAGTCATGTGCGGCTCGCAATACGTGTTGGGGCGAACGCCCGCAACGCCGCAGGCTTTTCCGACCATTTTTTGCGCCAGCGTAAAGCCCTTGCCACTGTCTTTGGCATCAACCGGACGACAAAAAACCGTGGATGCCGGAAGACCCAATACCTTACGAGCGCGGTCAGTCAAACCCCGGCCGATAATCAAAGGGATACGCCCACCGGCGCGCACTTCGTCCAAAATAACATCGGTTTTCAGTTCGAACTTGCAAATCAGCTCACCGCTATCGTGACGCTTGACCTCGCCTGCATACGGATAAATGTCGATCACATCGCCCATCGCCATGTGGGTGACATCGCATTCAAAAGGTAATGCGCCTGAATCTTCCATGGTGTTGAAAAAAATCGGCGCGATTTTGCCACCTATGCAAACGCCTCCTTCGCGCTTGTTCGGAATGTAGGGAATATCATTGCCCATGAACCACAATACCGAATTGGTCGCCGATTTGCGCGAAGAGCCGGTGCCGACCACATCGCCCACATAAGCCACAGGAAAGCCTTTTTGCTTAAGTTCGGCGATTTGCTGTTCGGCGTTGGTGATACCCTCGCGTGGCATTTTCAGCATGGCTTTGGCATGCAACGGAATGTCCGGCCGCGACCAGGCATCGGGAGCCGGCGACAAATCGTCGGTGTTGGTTTCGCCGGTTACCTTAAACACGGTCACCGTCAGTTTTTCAGGCACTTTCGGTTTGCTGGTATACCATTCCGCTTCCGCCCAGGAATTAAGCACCTGTTTGGCGAATGGATTACCGGCATCGGCTTTTTCCTGTACGTCGTGAAAAGCATCGAATATCAGCAGGGTGTGGGACAGCGCTTTGACTGCAATCGGAGCCAACGCTTTGTTATCCAGCAAATCGATTAACGGCGCAATGTTATAACCGCCCAGCATCGTGCCCAATAATTCGGTAGCACGAGCCGCATCCAGAATCGGCGAACTGACTTCGCCCTTTGCGATGGCCGCCAGGAATCCCGCCTTAACATAAGCCGCTTCGTCAACACCGGCAGGAACGCGGTTTGCCAATAGATCGAGTATGAATTCCTCTTCTCCAGCGGGCGGTTGTTTAATCAGCTCAACCAAAGCAGCAACTTGCTCTGCATCAAGCGGCTTGGGCACTATGCCTTCGGCGGCGCGTTCTGCTACGTGTTTACGGTATTGTTCTAGCATGGGGAATTCCTTGGGGAATGGTTTAAAACGGGTGATTTATTTAGTATTACCACTAGATGGGTGCATAGTTCGTTGTGATGCATTGCCATTAAGTTAAACCGGAAATAGTTGTGATTGATGTTGTAGTCGTGAAGAAATTCGCGCCTACAACATCAGATTGATGGACGTAATGGAGACCGTAGGAATGATGTAACTACTTCATCGCCTCAACAATCGCATTACCCATTTCGATCGTTCCGCATTTCGATTTCGGATTCAGGTCTGGCGTAACACATTTGCCTTCCTTAACTACTTTTTCCACCGCTGTTTTTATTTTAGCTGCCGCTTCGTGTTCGCCAAGATGATCCAGCATCATGACTCCAGCCATGATAACCGCGGTAGGATTGGCTAGATTTTTTCCGGCGATGTCCGGCGCGCTGCCGTGTACTGCTTCAAACAAAGCAGCATCTTTGCCGATATTGGCTCCCGGTATCAATCCCAGACCGCCAACCAGACCTGCAGTCAAATCTGACAGGATGTCACCAAACATATTAGTACAGACGATGACATCAAATTGCTTTGGGTCCATTACCATGTGCATACAGGTCGCATCGATGATTTTTTCGTCAAACTGGATATCCGGATATTTCGGCGCAATTTCCCTGGCGACATCCAGAAACAAGCCTTGGGTATATTTTAAAATATTGGCTTTATGGCAAACCGTTACTTTTTTACGATGATTGTCCTGTGCGTATTTAAAGGCATACTCGATAATTCTTTCCGAGCCGGCTCTTGTTACTACGGCCAGACTTTCAGCGATATCTTTTTTGGGCGTTAGATAATGCTCAAGGCCGGCATAAAGTCCTTCGGTATTTTCCCTGACGATGACAATATCAACATCATCAAAACGGGTTTTAACGCCAGGCCAGTTTTTAGCGGGACGCACATTAGCATACAGATCATACTTCTGCCGCAACGCCACATTAATGCTTCTGAATCCCGAACCACCAACACCAGTAGTCAACGGTCCTTTAAATGCCAATCGGGTTCTATCTATGGATGCCATAGTTTCATCAGGCAGCGGTGTGCCAAACTTTTCAAAAGCAGCCATACCGGCTTCTGCCACTTCCCACTGAATTTTTACGCCTGAAGCGTCAATAACCTTAACAGCCTCATCCATTATTGATGGGCCAATACCATCACCTTTTATTAACGTAACAGCATGCATTCATTTCTCCAGAAGTTAAAAAAAACAGACCATTATAGTGCTTTAGGCCGGTTGTTATCCAGTTGTAGTGGTTAAATGTATTAGAGATGTGGATGTGCATCGTTCGTGATGGATGTTTAACATGGATGCGCTTTACTGCATGAAGGTCATTCAATGCATTTTGTGTCCTTCATGGTAAAAAATCCTTAGCGATTATGTAACATCAGACAGTAATCGACGCTATATTGGCTATTTAACGAGACCCCATTAGTTGTCGTTTTTGCCCCGGTATCAGCCACATCTTCAAATACTCTGCGCTGCCGCAATCACCGCTTGCCCAAGTGCCAAACCGCCGTCGTTGATTGGATAATGTTGTGGAGACAGCACGGTTTTACCGTGTCGCTGCAATTGCTGTGTCACTCCTTCAAAGAGTAGCCGGTTTTGAAATACGCCGCCGCTGAGCGCTATGCTGTCGACGCCGGTTTGAAGACTGAACTCGTTCAGCATCTGGACTGTCGCGGCGATCAGGCTGTGGTGGATGCGGGCGGCAATGCGAGCTTTATCAATATCGTGCTTAAGATCAGTCAGCACCGCTTGCCATAATCCTTGCCAGCTTAACACCGACAAATCTCCGCAGCGGTCGATTGACCAAGCTTGCGGATAAGATTGTTCGTCCGCAAACAACGGCGTTGCCAGGATTTCCAGAGCAATCGCGGCCTGGCCTTCATAGTGAATATGTTCGCTGTGCAGGCCGAGTGCAGCGGCGAAGGAGTCGAACCAGCGGCCGCAGGAGGTGCTGGGCGGCGAGTTGAGATTCTTGGCAATCATCGTTTCCAGCATGGTGAGCGGCTTGTTTGCCAGCAACTTCATGATGTCCAGATCGGCATAGTCCTGTCGCAGCGCTTGCCAGTCGAAATAATGCAGTAGCTGCGCGTAAGTGTTGCGCCACGGTTCGCGCATGGCTTGGGTGCCGCCGGGCAAGGCGATAGGCTGGAAATGGCCGAGCCGGGTGTAGCCTCTGTAATCGCCCAACAGAAACTCGCCGCCCCAAAATGCGCCGTCGTCACCCAGACCTAAACCGTCGAAGATGGCGGCCAGTACCGGTGGCGCATTCAACGCGATGCCGTGTTCAACGAGGCAAGCTACCAGATGGGCATGATGATGCTGCACCGACACTAAAACCGCCGCGTCGGTTTCGGCTAGCGTTTGTCCGTATTGGGTCGATAGAAACCCTGAATGATTATCGACGGCGATACGCTCGGGCTTGAAGCCGTAAAGGTTTTTGTACAGATCGATCGCATTGCGGTAATCGCGCTGGACGGCGGCGTTTTCCAGATCGCCGATATGCTGTGAAACAATGGCTTGGCCGTTTTTTAGCAAACAGAAACTGTTTTTAAGCTCCGCGCCCATCGCAATTATATTGTCTGCTTGCTCAAAACCGGGCGGCAATACCAGCGCTTCCGGGCTATAACCGCGCGCCCGGCGCAACAAGCGCATTTTTCCACCCATCAACCGCGCCACCGAATCGTCCAGCCGGTTAACGATGGCCCGGTCATGCAGCAGCAGATAATCGGCAATGCCTCTTAGCTTTTTCCGCGCCTCGTCGTTGTCCGTGCATTGCGGCTCGTCGCTGATATTGCCGGAGGTCAGCACGATAGGCGTATCCAAGTCCTGCAACAACAGCGTATGCAGCGGCGTGTAGGGCAGCATGAAGCCGAGCTTGTCATCGTTCGGCGCGACACCGGGTGCAACCGTTTCGCCTAGAGCTGCCAGCAGCACAATCGGCGCGGCTTTGTCGTGCAGTGCGCGCGTTTCCTCCTCGTCCAATCGGGCGTAACGGGCAATCGTGCCGACATCCTTAGCCATTAATGCAAACGGTTTGGCGTAACGGCGCTTGCGCTCACGCAACCGGTTGACGGCATCCTCGTCGGCCGCGTTGCAGGCCAGATGAAAACCGCCCAGACCCTTAATCGCGATGATGCAGCCTTGCCGGATCAGCTCGGCGGCATGTTTCAGCCGATCGACGCAATCAGGCATCTGGCCGTGGCTATCTTCCAACCAAACCTTGGGGCCGCAGTCCGGGCAGCAATTGGCCTGGGCGTGAAAGCGACGGTCGGCGGGATCGTCGTATTCCTGTTGGCATTGCGGACACATTGCAAATTCCGCCATGCTGGTATGGCAGCGGTCGTAAGGCACGCGCCGGATAATCGACAGGCGCGGCCCGCAGTGCGTGCAATTGGTAAATGGGTAACGGTAACGGCGGTTTTCGGGATCGGCAATTTCGGCAAGACAATCGGGACAAGTGGCGGCATCGGCGGCGATAGGTGTCTCTATGCCATTGTGTCGGCTAGCGATGATACGAAATTCATCTCCGAGCGGCAGCTCGTCCAGCGTTTGCACTTCCAGACTATCCAGCCTGGCCAGCGGCGGCAGTTGCAGCGGGATTTGCCGGATGAACGTCTCAAGGTTTTTATCGCTGCCATAGGCATGGATCATCACGCCCAGACCGTCGTTCCAGACCTCTCCCGTCAGCCGATGTTGCTCCGCAAGACGCCAGATCGTCGGCCGAAAGCCTACGCCCTGCACAATGCCGCGAACCCGAATTGCCTTGCCGGACATTAACAGATACGTGGCAACTGTTCGCCGACCGGCCAGTCGACGATGCGGCGGCCGCCGAAAGCCGTAGTCATTTGCACGAAACCATGATCGTCGACGATCACCTCGCCGATGATCGAGGCATCGAGGCCCAGCGGATGTTGCCGCATCACCGCCAGCAGGGATTCGGCGGCAGCGGCATTGCAAATGCATACCAGTTTGCCTTCGTTGGCGACATACAGTGGGTCTAAGCCTAGAATTTCGCAGGCGGCTTTGACTTCGGATTTTATCGGAATCTGTGTCTCGTCGATGACCATGCCGACGCCGGATTGCTGCGCCAGCTCGTTCAACGCCGTTGCCAAACCGCCGCGGGTCGGGTCGCGCAAACAATAGATGTCAGCAGGCATAGCGGCGACCATCGCGGCAACCAACGAATTCAACGCGGCAGAATCGGAAACGATCGTCGTATCGAATTGCAGGTTTTCCCGCCCGGCCATGATCGCGACGCCGTGATCGCCGATCGAGCCGCTGAGCAAAATCGCACAGCCCGGTTGTGCGCGGTCGCCGGAAATATTGACGCCCTCCGGCACGATGCCAACGCCGGTGGTGGTAATGAACACGCCGTCACCCTTGCCGCGTTCGACAACTTTGGTATCGCCGGTAACGACAGGCGTACCGGCGCGTTTTGCAGCTGCCGCCATGCTGATGACGATTTTTTCCAGATCAGCTAGCGGAAAGCCTTCTTCCAGAATGAAGCCCGCCGCCAGATAAAGCGGCTTTGCACCGGACATCGCGACATCGTTGACGGTGCCATGCACCGCCAGCGAGCCGATGTCCCCGCCCGGAAAAAACAGCGGCGAAATCACATGGCCGTCGGTGCTGATGACCAGCCGTCCTGCGGGTACAGTAAACAGGGCTTGGTCGTTATGTTGGCGCAGCAGGTCGTTGTCGAAATGCTTGATGAACAACTCGTCGATCAGCTGGGCCATCGCACGGCCGCCGCCACCGTGGCTTAGGTCGACTTTGCCGGTTGATAGGTTTAAGGTTGATGTATAGGGTTTGGGCACTGGCTTTGTTCTCTTTGTTGCTTACTGTGTTTGTATCTGTGTCGCGGCAGCGACTCAACCAATCAACCACGCACCCGCCCATAAGACCAATACGCCGCACAAGCCCCCTCCGATGACACCATGCAAGATCCCATCGGATTTTCAGGCGTACAAACCGACCCCAGCAATTTACAATCCTGCGGTTTTTTCGCGCCGCGCAGGAT
>JAQTLI010000044.1 GCA_028714995.1 Methylobacter sp.
GGATCAGTAGTTTCGGCTGATATTCATCGAGTAACGCCGGTAATCGTTTGAGTCCGTCGCTGCTGATCTCTCCGGGCACGCCCTCATTGATAACTTCGAGTGCAGTCAGTTCTGCAAGAATGTTGGGATAATCATGTCCGGTGGATGCACCTGTTCCAAAAGTCAGGCTGTCGCCAAAAGCGAGAATGACGGCATCGCCGGGTAGCCTGGTTAAAGGTCTTGGCGTTTCGTAGCAGGCTGTCAGTAGCAAATGGAAAATAAGTAATAGAGTTTTTTTCATAAATCAGGACGTGGATGATGCCAAAAAATGTTTTGATTACTGGTGCCGCTAAACGCATAGGAGCGGCTTGTGCCCGGTTGCTGCATAGTGAAGGCTGTAACGTTTTTTTGCATTATAGATCTTCAAAAGAAGATGTGCTGCAGCTTTGTGATGAATTAAATCAACAGCGTCCTAATTCGGCAAAAGTCATGCAGGCCGATTT
The DNA here is from genome assembly GCA_028714995.1 of Methylobacter sp. GTDB lineage: Bacteria > Pseudomonadota > Gammaproteobacteria > Methylococcales > Methylomonadaceae > Methylobacter_A. Next base: position 483 of record JAQTLI010000044.1, read on the forward strand.
GCTGAAAATGAATGAGCTGGAATCTGTTGCCAATGAAGCCCGCATGGCTTGGGGGGGAATAGATGTCCTGCTGAATAACGCCTCATCCTTTTATCCAGGAGCCGTTGCTAATGTGACAGAGCAGCACTGGGATGAGTTGTTGGGTAGCAACCTGAAGGCACCGTTTTTTCTGGCAAAAGCATTGGCGGAGACATTGGCTGTCAATAAGGGCTGCATAGTCAATATAGTCGATATTCATGCCGAGCGCGGCTTGAGTGGGTATCCCGTATACAGTATTTCTAAAGCCGGGTTGTCTGCCATGACTAAGGTGCTGGCTAAGGAGTTGGGGCCGGCAGTCAGGGTGAACGGAGTTGCTCCGGGTGCAATCATCTGGCCGAATAACGATTTATCTGAGCAAGCCAAGCTGGAGATTTTGCAGCGGGTAGCATTAAAGCGTAGCGGCGAACCCGCTGATATTGCAAAGGCAGTGCTTTTTTTGATTAAGGATGCTGATTACGTGACCGGGCAAATACTAACAGTGGATGGCGGGAGGACCCTATTTTGCTGAAGACCAGAGCGGTGTGATACGCTTCTGTTTGAGACCTGATTTGTCGAATTTTTCCCAAAGTTCAGTATAGCTGATATGGCTGATAGGGTGTTTCAGGGTCGGGGCAACTTCTGCTAAAGGTTCAAGTACAAAGGCGTAGCGTTCAATTTCATCCCTGGGTATTTGCAGACGGCCATCGTTAATTACGAGATCGCCATATAAAATAAGATCCAGATCGAGGGTTCTGGCGGAAAACTTTTTACTGTCTCGAGTACGGCCATTATCCAGCTCTATCTGCCGAAGTTGTTTGGCGACTGTTTTTACCTCTAAATCAGAGTCAAAACCAACTATAAGATTGTAGAAAGCATCGCCCGTAAAACCTACCGGATCAGATTCATAAATGCTTGAGACCGTCAGATTGCCAAAGGCTTGTTCAAGTGCTCGTAGGCTGGCAGGGATATTTTTATCCTTGTCTATGTTGCTGCCTATGCTGATATACCCTCTAGGCATGGATTATCTTGCTCCCCGCTCAATTATAATGCCGACATCGCTGGCACCGCTGATAGCGCCTTTTTTATTCAGGGTTATTTTCACCCAAGGGACATTAAACTCATTAAGGATAATGTCGGCGATTTCTGAAATTAATTTTTCAACCAGAAGGAACTGGCTTTCTTCGACAAATGAAATAATGCGCTTGGAAACAGTTTTGTAATCAAGCGTGTATTGAATATCATCGGTTTCGGCGGCTTTCTGAATGTCAAAGGCCATCTCAATATCCAGGACAACGGTTTGTTTGGTCACTCTTTCCCAGTCATAAATGCCGATGATGGTTTGAATTTCAAGGCCGCCTAAAAATATGATGTCCATAGTGATTTCCGGTTATTATGTGCGCTTTTACTTTTAAAAGCGGTAAGTATCAGTGAAATGAGCTGGTCTTACAAGTTCTGAATGATGAAGGTACACAATGTTTGAGTGGTTGTTTGTTCCGGCTGCCTATTTGATAGGTTCAATTTCCAGCGCAATTATTATTTGCCGTTTGATGGGATTGCCAGATCCTCGCGAACAAGGTTCCGGTAATCCGGGTGCGACCAATGTGATGCGCTTTGGCGGAAAAAAGGCGGCAGCTGTCACCCTACTTGGTGATATGTTAAAAGGCTTGATTCCAGTATATATTGCGAATGCCCTGGAAGTCCCCGTCGAATTGCTGGCGTTGACAGGACTGGCCGCATTCATGGGCCACCTTTACCCGGTATTTTTTAGTTTTAAAGGAGGCAAGGGTGTTGCGACATCGGTCGGCGTTTTGCTTGGATTTTCATGGGCGCTCGGCGTTTCTTTCATGGGAACCTGGCTTCTGATTTACAAGCTGGGCAGGATTTCATCCTTATCTGCCATAATCGCCTCGATTTTATCTCCAGTTTATGCCTGGTATATCGTGGGAGACGCGACTGTAGTTGCGGCTTCTGCGGTAATGACGGTTTTTTTGCTATGGCGGCATAAAAGTAATGTTCAGCGATTGTTGGCCGGACAAGAGGGCTGATTAGTTGGCCGATAATTCGCTAATCGGCCAACGGGGGCGGGCATAAATTTCAAGTCCCTGTTGCTCACCAGCCAGTAAGCGCTGGCAGCCTGCATAGGCAATCATGGCGCCGTTATCGGTGCAGAACTCGGGTCTGGGAAAATGAATCTGAGCATTCTCTTTAGTAGCCATTTCAGTTAATGAGGCACGGATTTGCTTGTTAGCGCTTACTCCGCCTGCAACGACCAGTCTTTTCAGACCAGTTTGTTTCAGTGCGCGTTTGCATTTGATGCTAAGCGTTTCAGCAACGGCATTCTGAAACGCAGCGGCAACATCGGCTTTGTCCTGATCGGTTTTTTCAGAGGCATTGATGGTATTCATGGTGAATGTTTTTAAGCCACTGAAGCTAAAGTCCAATCCGGGGCGATCAGTCATTGGACGAGGAAATTTAATTTGTGGTGTGCCGTGTTCTGCGAGTTCAGACAGTTTTGGTCCGCCTGGATAGCCAAGCCCCAACATTTTTGCCGTTTTATCAAAGGCTTCGCCTGCAGCGTCATCGAGTGATTCGCCTAAGAGCTGATAGCGGCCGATACCTTCGACCTGCACCAGCAAAGTGTGTCCTCCGGAAATTAGCAGGGCGACAAAAGGGAATGACGGCGGGTTTTCTTCCAGCATAGGCGCAAGCAGGTGACCCTCCATATGATGTACGGCGACTGCAGGAATTTGCCAAGACCAGGCCAAGCTTCTGGCTGTCGTTGCGCCAACCAGCAATGCTCCCATGAGTCCTGGGCCTGCAGTGTAGGCAATGCCGTTAATGTCGTTGCAAGTTAATTGAATTTCCTGCAGAGATTGTTTGATGAGTGGTACTAATTTTCGTATGTGGTCGCGTGATGCTAGCTCAGGAACAACGCCTCCATATTCGCTGTGCATGTCGACCTGACTGTATAAAAGGTGGTTACACAGGCCTTGTTCAGAGTGATAAATTGCGACGCCGGTTTCGTCGCAGGATGTTTCTATGCCTAAAACATACATTGAGTTTTTGAAATTTATAAAAGTAAAGGTATAATTAACGGTTCTGTTTGTTCAGTGGATCGTAGTATCCTAATAATTTAAATATTAACATAGTTGGAATCATTATAATGCCGTCAGTTAAAATTAAAGAAAACGAACCTTTCGACATCGCAATTCGCCGTTTTAAGCGTGCTTGCGAGAAAGCAGGTGTATTGGCAGAAGTACGTCGTCGTGAGTTTTATGAAAAACCAACTGCAGAGCGTAAGCGTAAAGGTGCTGCTGCTGTTAAACGTCACTTGAAGAAATTGGCTCGTGAACGTTATGCGTTGAAAAATTTACGTCGTGGACGTCCTGCACTGTAAAATAAGGTTGAGCGATGGATTTGTTAACAGATCGTATCAAGGAAGATATGAAGGCCTCCATGAAAGGGGGCAATAAAGCAAGGCTAGGTGTGATTCGCTTGATCTTGGCTGCAATTAAGCAGGTTGAGGTTGATGAGCGGATTGAGTTGGATAATGAGCGAGTTATCCTGGTTCTTGATAAGATGCTTAAGCAGCGTCGTGAATCTATCAGACAGTTTGCGGATGCGGGTCGACATGATTTGGTGGCAATTGAAGAGGCTGAAATTCCGGTTATTCAGGATTTTCTGCCCCAAGCTCTTACCGAAACAGAAATTGATTTAATGGTTAAAGACGCTGTCGCAGAGTCTGGCGCAGAATCAGTTAAAGATATGGGTAAGGTGATGGCTTTGCTTAAAGCAAAGATGCAGGGTCGTGCTGATATGTCGGCTGTGAGTATCAAAATCAAGGCTGCATTAGCTGGATAGCCTCTTTTCACTGATTTTTTCAGGGCATAATTGTGTCCAGTAGAATTCCGCGTCAGTTTATCGATGAGCTTTTGGTGCGAGTTGATATTGTCGATTTAATCGATTCGCATTTGCCTCTAAAAAAAACGGGTAACAGTTTTGTCGCCCGCTGCCCTTTTCATGTCGAAAAATCCCCCAGCTTTTCTGTAAGCCGTAAAAAACAATTTTTTCATTGCTTTGGTTGTGGTGCGAGTGGCAATGCCATTAGTTTTCTGATGGATTTTAGTCATCTTGATTTTGTTGAAGCTGTCGAGGACTTGGCAGGATTTGCCGGCGTCGAGGTGCCCAGAGAGTCGATCGAATATCAGTCGGGGCAAAAGAAAGGTGATTTAAACAGTCTCTATGTACTGATGGAACAGGTAGCTGCCTTTTATATGGAGCAGTTGCGGACTAGCGATGAAGGAAAAAAGGCAGCTGAGTATTTAAAAAATAGAGGTGTCAGTGGCAATTGTGCTAGTGATTTCATGTTGGGCTACGCGCCTGATGAATGGAAGGCTTTGGCTGGTCGATTTAATCAGAAATTATTAATCGAAGCCGGCTTGTTGGTTAGTAGTGAAAATGGACAGATTTATGACCGTTTTCGCGGTCGAATCATGTTTCCCATCAGGGATAAGCGTGGCCGGATTATAGGATTTGGCGGACGCGTACTTGATAATTCTTTGCCCAAATACTTGAATTCTCCAGAAACGTCCCTATTTCACAAAGGCAAAGAAGTTTACGGTTTGTATGAACTACTGGAAAAAGATGCTAAGCCCCAGAGAATCTTGATTGTTGAGGGCTATATGGATGTTATCGCCCTGGCTCAGTTTGGTATTCATTACTCGGTTGCAGCTTTGGGAACGGCGGCATCGCAAGCGCATCTTGATTTATTATTCCGGTTTTCCTCAGAACTGGTGTTTTGTTTCGATGGGGATAAAGCGGGGCGGGAAGCGGCATGGAGAGCTATGGAGCCGGCTTTTTCCAGTTTAAAAGATGGGCGGCAGATTCGCATTATGCTGTTGCCGCAAAATCAAGATCCTGATTCGCTGGTGCGAGAAGAAGGGGTTGATGGATTTATTAGTCGTATGCAGACTGCTGAAACCTTGTCGGAGTTTTTTTTCGGGCATTTCTCGAATGAGCTGAATTTGTCCGAAATGGAAGGGCGGGCGCAATTAGTAAGCAAAGTTAAACCGTATCTGGAGAAAATGCCGGAGAGTGTTTTTAAGGAAATGATGTTTGCGCGGTTAAAAGAGCTATCTGGATGGGTCAGTCTGGATGTTTTGGAGAATGCTGCTACATTTGCTTCTAAACAAAGCTTGAAACAAGCTCCGAGAGCAGCAGGCAGAAAAGGTCCACAGGATAATGGCAGATTGTCGTCGGCGCGGGTTGCAATCGCCTTGCTGGTCCAGAACCCTAGGCTGGCTGAGGTGCTTGAGCAGCGAGAGATTGATTGGAGTGAATTGGAGTTTTCAGGTGTGACCCTGTTTAAAAATATTCTGCAAATGATTGCGGACAAGAATCCGGCAAATGCAGCTGTTTTGGTGGAGTGTTATCGAGGTGCCGCTGAAGAAAAATCAATAAAAGCATTGGCTTTATTGGATTCGCAGGTTTCAGATGACAAGATAGATGCTGTGTTTTTCGACTCTCTGGACAGGTTATTAATTCAAGCCAGGGAGACTGCTTTAACCAGGTTACTGAATAAAGGCAAGGCCGAAGGACTGGATGCAGAGGAGAAAGAAGCATTGCGTAAAATGTTGGCTACCAAATAGTTTGGTGCAAAAAGATAAAAAGTTGTATTATAATTTTCTGTTCAGCGAAGTCAGTCTGAATAGAGTCTTCAGTGAGTAAATGATGAATCAAGAACAGCAGCAGTCCCAGCTTAAACAATTGATAGCCAAAGGCAAGATGCAGGGTTACCTGACTTATGCCGAGGTTAATGATCACTTGCCTAGTGATATTGTTGACCCTGAACAAATTGAAGATATTATTGGCATGATCAATGATATGGGGATTCAGGTTTATGAAGTTGCCCCGGATGAAGACTCGCTTATTACTGATTCAGCGGCTGTTGCTGCGGATGACGAAGACGCTGAGGAAGTTGCAGCTTTAGCTTCTGTTGATAGTGAGTTTGGTAGAACTACAGATCCTGTACGTATGTACATGCGGGAAATGGGATCGGTGGAGTTGTTAACACGCGCCGATGAATTGAAAATTGCCAAACGAATTGAAGATGGACAGCAGCAGCTGGTTAAGGCCATTGCTCGTTCCAGTATTGTTATTGAAGATTTTCTACAGTCATTTGATAGCATTTCCGGAGAAGAGGGCAGTATTCGTCTGACAGATTTAATTTCAGGTTTTGTGGATTTAAGCGAGCCTGAGGATTTTGTCGCTGCTTTGCCCATCGGCGATGATATTGAAGAGGTTGCTGAAGAGGCTGCTGAAGAAGAGCCGAAAGGCCTTAATTATGAAGAAGTTAAAGAGAAAGTTGAGGTTCTTAGGAAGCAGCTGAAAGCTGCTGCTTCAGCAATCAAGAAACACGGCTATTCAAGTGATAAAACAGACAAAGAGTTTGGAGCTTTAGCTGATTTATTCATGGAATTTAAGTGGACGCCACAATATTTGAAAAAATTGACGGCTATTATTCCCAATGGAATGGCGACTGTTCGTGAGCAGGAAAAGCTGATTATGGACGCTTTCGTTAATCAAGCAAAAATGCCGCGCAAGGAATTTATTGAATCGTTTACGGATAATGAAGCCAGTCCGGAATGGTTTGATCAGTATTTGACTGCCGGGCATAAGTACTCGGCCGTTTTGAAAGAGCGCGAAAAAGAAATAAGAAAGGCTCAAAAGATATTAGCAGATATAGAGGCTGAGTACGGACTGACGATTAATGGTTTAAAGGATATTAATCGACGCATGTCTGTTGGTGAAGCCAAGGCCAGACGCGCTAAAAAAGAAATGATTGAGGCTAATTTAAGGCTGGTTATTTCGATTGCCAAAAAATATACTAACCGCGGATTGCAGTTTCTGGATTTGATTCAGGAAGGCAATATTGGCTTAATGAAAGCGGTCGATAAATTTGAATATCGCCGTGGTTATAAGTTTTCTACTTATGCGACGTGGTGGATCAGGCAGGCTATCACCAGATCAATTGCAGATCAGGCCAGAACAATTCGTATTCCTGTGCATATGATCGAAACGATCAATAAATTGAACCGGATTTCCAGACAGATTCTTCAAGAGTTGGGGCGGGAAGCAACGCCGGAAGAATTGGCGGAACGCATGGAAATGCCGGAAGACAAGGTTCGTAAAGTACTGAAAATTGCGAAAGAACCCATTTCAATGGAAACGCCTATCGGTGATGATGAAGATTCTCATTTGGGCGATTTCATCGAAGATGCTAAAGTATTATCGCCGGTTGAAGCGGCAACAATTGCCGGCTTGCGGGAGTCGACACAAAATGTGTTGGCGGGATTAACGGCCAGAGAGGCGAAGGTTCTCCGTATGCGTTTTGGTATTAATATGAATACCGATCATACCTTGGAAGAAGTGGGTAAGCAGTTTGACGTTACTCGTGAACGGATTCGTCAAATTGAAGCTAAGGCGTTAAGGAAACTAAGACATCCATCCAGATCAGAGCAATTAAGATGCTTCCTGGATGGTGAATAAATAACATATAAGGGCCCTTAGCTCAGTTGGTTAGAGCGTCCGACTCATAATCGGCAGGTCGTAGGTTCAAGTCCTACAGGGCCCACCATAAATAAAAAAGCTGCTTTTGCAGCTTTTTGTATATCTAGCTTTACATATTCAAGAAGGCGACATTCATGAGCAATAATTTCATTTTTACATCAGAATCCGTGTCAGAAGGGCATCCGGATAAGGTTGCGGATCAAATTTCAGATGCGGTCCTTGATGCATTATTAGCACAAGATCCCCGCTCACGTGTCGCTTGTGAGACGCTGGTAAAAACCGGTATGGTCATTTTGGCGGGTGAGGTAACCACAGATGCTTGGGTTGATCTTGAAGCCCTGGTGCGGAAAGTTGTTTGTGAAATCGGCTATGATCATGGCGATATAGGTTTTGACGGTCAAAGTTGCTCGGTTTTAAATGCAATAGGCAAACAGTCGGCTGATATTGCAATGGGTGTCGATGAGGCTGAAGACCGCGAGCAAGGTGCGGGCGATCAAGGTTTAATGTTTGGTTATGCCAGCAATGAAACCGATGTACTCATGCCGGCTCCGATCACCTATGCTCATCTGCTGGTCAAACGTCAGGCCGAAGTGCGTAAAAATAAAACTTTGCCTTGGCTACGTCCCGATGCCAAAAGCCAGATTACCTTTCGCTACGAAAATAACAAGCCCGTAGCTATTGACGCAGTTGTTTTATCAACCCAGCATTCGCCCGAAATTGCTACAAAAGCACTGCATGAAGCAGTGATGGATGAAATTATTTTACCGGTTCTGCCTAAAGAATGGCTGCATAAAGATACTAAATATTTTATCAACCCAACCGGTCAGTTCGTTATCGGTGGTCCCGTCGGTGATTGTGGCTTAACCGGACGTAAAATAATCGTTGATACTTACGGCGGCATGGCAAGACACGGCGGCGGTGCATTTTCTGGTAAAGATCCTTCAAAAGTTGACCGTTCTGCGGCATACATGGCGCGCTATGTAGCAAAAAACATTGTCGCAGCCGAATTAGCTGAGCGTTGTGAAATTCAGGTTTCTTATGCCATTGGTGTTGCAGAACCTACTTCTATCAGTGTTGAGACTTTTGGTACAGGTAAAATCAGTGAAGACAGATTGGTGCAAATTGTCAGAGATATTTTTGATTTAAGGCCTAAAGGTTTGATTGCGATGTTGGGCTTGTTAAAGCCTATCTATCAAACAACGGCTGCGTATGGACATTTCGGCCGTACCGAAGATACATTCAGCTGGGAAAAAATTGATAAAGTTGACGCATTAAAAGATGCTGCTGGCCTTTAACTAAATACAGGAAACATAATGAGCCAACCAAATTATAAAATCGCCGATATCTCTCTGGCAGAATGGGGCCGTAAGGAAATCAATATTGCCGAAACTGAAATGCCGGGCTTGATGGCTCTGCGTGAAGAATTTGGTGCAGAACAACCATTGAAGGGCGCTCGTATCGCCGGTTGTTTGCACATGACCATTCAGACAGCGGTATTGATTGAAACCCTGACTGCATTAGGTGCAGAGGTTCGTTGGTCTTCTTGCAATATTTTTTCTACACAAGATCATGCCGCGGCGGCAATAGCGGCAGCGGGCATACCTGTTTTTGCATGGAAAGGCGAAACAGAAGCAGAAGCCGAATGGTGTATTGCCCAAACAATTGACGGTCTGGATGGTTGGCGCCCGAATATGATCCTGGATGATGGCGGCGATTTAACTCTCATGATGCATGAAAAATATCCTGAATTGATGGCCGATATTAAAGGTTTGTCCGAAGAAACCACTACAGGCGTGTTGCGCCTGTATGAAATGGTAGCAAAAGGCACTTTAAAAGTTCCTGCGTTTAATGTTAATGATTCGGTAACTAAATCAAAATTCGATAACCTGTACGGTTGCCGCGAATCTCTGGTCGATGGCATCAAGCGTGCCACCGATGTCATGATCGCCGGTAAAATCGCCGTAGTCTGCGGCTACGGCGATGTCGGTAAAGGTTGTGCGCAATCCTTGCGCGGCCTTGGTGCAACGGTATGGATTACTGAAATTGATCCGATTTGTGCATTACAAGCAGCTATGGAAGGCTATCGCGTTGTGACCATGGAAGATGCGGCGCCTCACGCTAACATTTTTGTTACTGCGACAGGCAACTTTAACATTATTACCCATCAGCACATGCTTGCCATGAGAGATCAGGCGATCGTTTGCAACATTGGCCATTTTGATGCGGAAATTGAAATTTCCTCATTGCGTCAATACACTTGGGAAAATATCAAGCCGCAAGTTGACCATGTGATTTTTCCTGATGGCAAGCGGCTCATCATTCTGGCAGAAGGCCGCCTGGTTAATCTGGGGTGCGGCACCGGGCATCCAAGCTTTGTGATGTCTAATTCGTTCTGTAACCAGGTTCTGGCGCAAATTGAACTTTGGAAAAATGCAGCACAGTATGAAAATAAGGTTTATATCCTGCCCAAGAAATTGGATGAAAAAGTCGCAAGATCGCATCTGAAACAATTAGGTGTGAATTTGACTGTCTTAACCGACGAGCAAGCCCGATATATTAATGTCCCTGTTGAAGGGCCATTTAAAGCGGATCATTACCGTTATTAATTAACGATTTTGGATAGGTTGCGCAATCAGCGTAACCTATTCTTTTAAGGTTGGCATACCCACCGAGCTTGGGTGAGCTTTTTATGCTCTCAATAGTAAAAAGATAAAATGCAATCACAAAAAACACCCTCGCAACTTTTCAGTTTTGAATTTTATCCACCAAAATCGGAAGAGGGTGCGGCAAGTTTACAGATTGTCCATGACAAGCTGGCAAAACTCAATCCCGACTTTTTTTCGGTTACATTTGGCGCGGGTGGATCAACTCGTGACAAAACATTCGATGCTGTTATAGCCATTCAGGCGAAAGGAATCTCGGCAGCGCCGCATCTATCCTGTGTTGCATCGACCAAAGAAAATATTCGTGCTATTCTGAAAAGTTATCAGGATCATGGCATATCAAAAATTGTTGCCCTGCGGGGCGACCTACCCTCTGGAATGATGTCAGCCGGTGAATTCCGGTATGCAAATGAACTGGTTGAATTTATTCGCAAAGAAACCGGCGATTATTTTCAGATTCATGTTGCCGCCTATCCTGAAATGCATCCACAGGCAGCGAACAGCAGGGAAGACTTTAAAAATTTCAAGCGTAAAGTTGATGCCGGTGCAAATGCCGCCATTACACAGTATTTTTATAATGCCGAGGCGTATTTTTATTTTGTTGATGCCTGTGAAAAAAACGGAATAGATATTCCTATCATTCCAGGAATCATGCCGATTACTCAATATTCGCAACTGTTCCGATTTTCAGAAATGTGCGGAGCCGATATTCCGCGCTGGATGAGAAAACGATTGGAATGTTTTGGTGATGATCGTCAGGCGATACAGGCGTTCGGTCTGGATGTGGTAACAGAGCTTTGTCAGCGCTTGCTGGACAATGGAGCGCCGGGTTTGCATTTTTATACCATGAATCAGGCCGCGCCTACCTTGGCGATCTGGGAAAATCTGAAGTTATAATTAACATATTTTGTGTGTGTATCATTAAAGGGTGCGAATGACTTTATGTATGCGGTTGTTCGCGCCCTTTATGGTTTATGAACGCTG
>JAQTLI010000045.1 GCA_028714995.1 Methylobacter sp.
ATTTGCGCTTCGACTTCAGGGGCGTAGGTTGCTATTTTCATTTTCAAAACATAACCGAAATACTCCATAAGCGCTAACTTAATTTGTAACTCAGAGTTCTGGACTTATTGAATTCCCGTTCCTTAGTTGTTTTGCCTTGGTCTTTGCCATCCAGTTGCGCCAGCGGACGGTTGTCCAGCCAGACGTAGGCTTTGAGCGCCTTGCCGTTGCCGGTGGTTTCGGCCAGCAATTGGCCGTTCAGGTCGTAATGGTAGACTATGACCTGCGGTTTTTTGCCCGGCAGTTCCTTTCGCGTGCGTTGGCCCTGGGCGTTATAGTGGTAGACGGCTACGAGGCTGTCCGCTTGGTAGACTTTAGACAGCCGACCCTGTTGGTTGTATTCGAAGCGCCGTCCCTGATTGTCACTGAGGGTGTTGCCGGCGGCGTCGAGGCTCAGGGCCTGGGTATCGATGCCGATCAGGCGGTTGCTGCTGCTTTCGTAGGCATAGCCCTGGCTGAGTGATGTGCCGGTTTTGCTCAGACGGTTGCCATTGCCGTCATAGCCGTAGTCCTGGCTGTCGTCGGCACGGGCTTCCTGCGCCAGGCGGTCCAGAGGGTCGTAGCCGTAGTCGGCGCTGGTGGTGGCCTCGTTGCGGTTGATGAGGTTGCCGTTGGCATCATACTGGTAGCAGCGCGGCGGCTGATCTCCCAGTTGCTGGCACTTTAGCCGGCCGTTGGCGTCGTAGTCGCGGGTCTCCTGCAGGCCGTTGCCGAAGGTCATGGCGGTGAGCTGGTGGTCGGCGCGATAGCCGATCCGGTCGGCCAAGATGAACGGCCGGTGGTGGTTGCCAGTGGCAACTTGGCTGACCCGGCCGATAGCGTCGCGCTGGTAGCGTACGTCGCGGCCATCGGGGTAGCGGACGCCAACCAGTCGGTTGCCGCTATCGTAGCGATAGCCGGTGACATAGGTTTGGCCCAGTTCGGTTTTGCGCTGTTCGATGAGGTTGCCGTGGCTGTCATAGCGGTAAGCAGTCACGCCGCTTTCATCTTCGATGCGGCACAGACGTCCGATACCGTTGTCACACTGGTCGTACGTGTGGGCAACGTCGTCGGCTTCGCCCGCATAATCGATGCTCAACAGACGGTTCATGGCGTCATAGCGGTAGCTGGCGGTGATGCCGCGGGCATCGGTACGGCTCAATGGGTTGCCGACCGGGTCATGAGCGTAGGCCAAACTGCCGCGATCTGGGCTGTCTTCGTTGAGCAGGTTGTCGAGGCCGTCGCGCTGGTAGTCGGTCCGGTGGTTTTCGGGATCGGTAACGCCGATCAGGTGGTCGGCGCCGTCGTAGTCATAGCGCGTGAGGCCGGCCAGGGCGTTTTGCTGCTGGATCAGCCGGTTCAGGCTGTCATAGCGGTACTGGCTGGGGTTGCCATTCGGATCAATGGTACCGGTGCGGTTGCCGTTGTCATCATACTGGTAAGTCGCCACGTTGCCGTAGGGATCCAGTACCTGGGTCAGCCGTCCGAAGCCGTCGAAGCCGGCTTTCTGCAGGCGAGCGGGCTGGCCGTCCAGGTCTTTGATCTGTTGTTCGAGGCGGTTGCCCAGCGCGTCCAAACTGTAGTCCTGGCGGTTGCCCAGATTGTCGGCGACGGCAATCAGCCGGTGCGCGGCATCATAGCTGTAGTGGAGCTGTTCGCTGCCAGGCAGGCGAACATGGATCGGCTGGCCGACGGCGTCATAATCGATGGTCGTGGTCTGGTCGTCTTCGGTGCGCGACAGCAGCCAGCCGCGCGCGTGGTAGGTCAGTTCGGTGATGCGACCGTTGGGGTCGATGATTTTCAGCGGATGGCCGTGCCGGTCGTAGGCGGTGATGCGGGTCGTGTGACTTAGGGCATCGGTGACGGCCGTCAGGTTGCCTTCATTATCGTAGCTGTAGCGGGTGCTGTCGTCGACATCGGTGCGCGGGCCGTCAATCAGTGTGATCTGGCCTTGGTCGTTATAGGCAAAGGTCCAGCTACGGCTTGATTCGCCGGAGTTCGTGTCGAATTCGGTACGCCGGACCAGGTTGCCGCTGGCGTCATAATCGAACGTGGTCACGCGGCCCGGCTCGGTGATTTTGACCGGCAGCCGGAAGTCGGGGTGCCAGTCGGTAGCGATAGTATGCCCCTCGGGCTTGCCAGCGGCTTCGGTACGACGGGTTTCGAGGTTGCGTGCCAGATCGTATTGGTAGGTCGTGGCATTGCCTTTGAAGTCGGTGCTGTTAATCAGGTTGCCTTCATTGTCGTAGCTCATGGTGCGCGTGGCGCTGGCACAGGTTGGGCAGCTTTGCGTCTCGAAGGCTGTGTGCGCGACGCCGAGATAGGTGCGGTACGAGTAGAGTCGTGTGGCGCCCAGGGCATCTTTGACAGACGTCTTGAGGTTGGCTCGATCATAAGTCAGGCTGACTTTTTCGACGCCACCGGCATGTTCTGAAGTGATGGCCCAGCCGTTGCTGTCATAGGTCCAACTGGCGAAGCGCACGCCGTTTTCGTCGATGACTCCGGTCAGCGCGTGCGGCCAGCCCGGGTTTTCGTAGAGGTACTGGCGGCTGTTGCCGTCCGGATGGGTGACCGCACTCAGGTTGTTGTAGCCGTCATAGCGGTAGCTATAGCGATTGCCGGCCGGGTCGGTGATAGCGCTGATTCGGTCCTGGCTGTCATAGGCCAGTTGCAGCGTGCGTCCGAACGGATCGGTGACCGTGCTGAGCCGGTTGGCGCTGTCATAGACCAGGGTTTGTGACAGACCGGAACGGTTGGCGACCGTGATCAGCCGACCGTCGGCATCATAAGTCTCCACGCCGTCCCGGCCGTTGGTGTAGCGCCAGCCGCCGGTGGATAGGGTCGCCAACTTGCTATGCACGTCGGCATCGGGCGTCCAGACGCCGCCAATTAGTTTGAAAGCGAAGGTTTTCTCATCGGCGCGGATCACGTTGACCTGGGTCGCGGAAACCGGCTCAATATGGCCACCGTAACTGAAGCTCCAGTGGGTGCCGAACGGACCGTCGGTAATCCCGGACTGGCTGTTGTAGGAGCGCACAACCTGCAGCGGGTACGCGCCGGCGCCGAGATAATCGGTCTCCTGCTGAAATTTGTTGCCAGTGCTGTTCTGGATCGGGTTACCCGAAGATTTCCCGATGCTGCATTGCTGAGCGTTGCTATCAGCGCTGCAGCCGCGCTCTTTGGCTTTATCGGGCGGGTTGCAGCGCGGGTCGAACTGGTCATCCCCGTCAGGGGCATCGCCGTCGCCGTCACAGGTGCCGGCCAGAGCAGGACTCGGCATCAGGGCGATGGACAGGGACAGACCCCAAGAAGCGGATAAGGAACATAACAGACCCAGCAGCAGCCAGCAAGCGCGCCAGGTCTTAACAAGACGGGGGTAATGAATACATGTAATAGGTTCTCACTGATTAAAAGGTGGTTGTCCTAAAGAATCCACCCTGTCACCTTACCCAAGAAGCGTCCCTGTGTGCGGGCTAATCCCTGCCCTCTGTAGCCGACCTTTGAAACCGCTAAATCCAATACTATCCATATGGTTTTTTTAGAATAGGCGAACTCAACTGACCGCTCAACCCGGAAGTAGGTATCAGTTAACGAATTTGTAACTGACGTCACTGTTTATGACCACAACTTGTGACCGCAGTCACTGTTTATGACAACAATGCCGCCTGCTGGCTAATAACACTTGATTGTAAGTTAGGCATTTGAGCGTCTCGCATGATGAACCAAGATAGAGCAAAGAGCACCGGCCGCGATGCCATCCCTAACACTCTGCATCAGCCAACCGATATAAATCGCCAACTGCTGCGCTTCGGGGGCTCGGCAACACCATAGTATAATTTACGGCATGCAGAAAAAATGACCTGATATCCAGCGGCATTTTTCGACCAGTACCTGTTGCGTCATGCTGATTTGCCCTCATGGGCCGCTCGCTGGCTCTTTCTGAAATTATGGACAAAGGACAATCTGATCACAGTGGGCTGAACTTCAGTCAGGGTCCATATCACTATGATGCATATGGCAAAAATGCAGGTTATTGATGTAATACGTAGCGCCACATCGAAAGCAGAGCAGTATTTAAAAAACGCCACTGCTGGGTACCTTACCATTCGGCGCATCGGCCGATATGATTACAGTGAAAGGAGACCCCTCTCATTCTTTTAAAATCTTGGAATATCCCGATCTTGTCATGTCGGGCGGGTACTACGTTTTTTTACCAAGTCCCCGTATTTCCCATAGAAAGCCACGGCTCTTCCGGCGCAAGCGCATGGCCTTTTTGCAGCAGTTCGATGGAGATGTTGTCGGGCGAGCGGACGAATGCCATATGGCCGTCATGCGGCGGACGATTGATGACTACGCCGGCATCCATCAATTTCCGGCAGGTCTCGAAAATGTTATCGACTTCAAAAGCCAGATGGCCGAAGTTGCGCCCTCCCCCGTAATCTTCGGTATCCCAGTTATAAGTCAACTCTATTAACGGCGCGTGTGTTTTGGCGGCCGATTCGGCATCCAGCGGCGCATACAAAAAAACCACCGTATAACGGCCGCTGTCATTGTCCAGGCGTCTGTATTCGACCAGACCCAGTTTGTTGCAATAAAAATCAAGAGATTCATTCAGGTCATTAACCCGAACCATGGTGTGTAGATAACGCATAGTGTTGCTCCTTATGAATACTTGCCTTTAATTTCAGCATGCCTGTAACAATCAATAGTGTGATCGTTGACCATGCCGGTCGCCTGCATGTAGGCATAACAAATGGTAGTGCCGACAAACTTAAAGCCGCGCTTTTTCAGGTCTTTACTCATTGCATCGGATTCCGGCGTAAAAGCGGGAACATCGGCGGCAATTTTCCAGGCATTGTGCAGCGGCCTGCCACCGACAAACTGCCAGATATAGCCGTCGAAACCCGCAAACTCCTGCTGAACCTTTAAAAAAGCCTGTGCATTGACGACAGCGGCATTGACCTTTAGTTTGTTTCTTACAATGGCTGGATTGGCCAGGAGCGCGTTAATTTTTTTATCATCATAGCCTGCAACAATTTCGGCTTCAAAATTATCGAAGGCCACTCTGTAGCCTTCGCGTTTGTTCAGAATCGTTGACCAGCTTAAGCCCGCCTGTGCGCCTTCAAGAATCAGGAACTCAAACAGCAGCCGGTCGTCATGCACCGGCACACCCCATTCGAGATCGTGATACTGCTCTTCACTTGAACTGGCAAGCGCCCATGTGCATTTTTTCATTGGTGTTCCTAAAATTCTCGCGAATGATGCGCTTCACTGCGTTCAGCACATCCTACAGTTATTGACAATATCCACCTCAAACCGCATCATCGAATCAGTTTATCTACTGGCTAATCCACTCATGAGTAATGACACCTTACAAATTCGCCGTATCGCCATTGATACCTACCATGAAAACGTCGCTTATCTAAATCGTGAATGCGGTGTTTACCGGGCAGAAGGTTTTCAGGCACTTTCCAAAATTCTGATCAGCGCCAATGGCTCCAAAGTACTCGCCGTTCTTAACGTGGTCGATGATACCTCCATTGTCCAGCCAGGGGAACTGGGCCTCTCCGAACAGGCATTCGCGCAACTCAATATCGCTGAAGGCGGTCTGGTCACTGTAAACCATCCAGAGCCGCCAAAATCGATGGATGCCGTACGCCGCAAAATCAACGGCGAACGTCTCAATCAGGATGACTTTGACGGCATAACCAACGATATTGTTGAAACCCGTTATTCAAAAATGGAAATGGCGGCATTTCTGGTTGCGACCGGGCAAAACAATCTTGACCGTGATGAGCTATTGTTCCTCACCCGCGCCATGCTGAAATCCGGCGACACCATGAACTGGCATGAATCACTGGTAGCTGACAAGCATTGCATCGGCGGCATCCCCGGCAATCGCACCTCCATGCTGGTTGTACCTATCGTTGCTGCACACGGCATGCTGATACCGAAAACCTCCAGCCGAGCCATCACTTCACCGGCGGGTACAGCCGACACCATGGAAATGCTGGCTGAAGTCAATCTGACACCGGATCAACTGCACGACATCGTGCGTCAGGAACGCGGCTGCCTGGCCTGGGGCGGGACGGCCAGACTCGCGCCGGTCGATGACATGCTGATTTCTGTTGAGCGTCCGCTGGGCATTGATTCACAGGGACAAATGGTAGCGTCGATTCTGTCCAAAAAACTGGCCGCCGGTTCCACGCATCTGCTTATTGATATTCCCGTCGGCCCCACCGCAAAAGTGCGGCACATGGGCCAGGCGCTGGCCTTGCGTAAATTATTTGAATTTGTCGGCGACCGGCTCAACATTCATCTGGAAGTGATGATTACTGATGGCCGCCAACCGATAGGCCGGGGCATAGGCCCGGTACTGGAAGCCAGAGATATCATGCAGGTGTTGCAAAATAACCCTGATGCACCTGCCGATTTGCGTCAGAAATCCTTGCTGCTGGCCGGCAGGATTATTGAATTTGATCCCGATGTTCGCGGCGGCCAAGGCTACGCAATTGCCCGTGACATACTCGATTCCGGCCGGGCCTTGGAAAAAATGGATGCACTTATTCAGGCGCAAGGGCCCAAAGTGATCGACATGCATCCCGGTAATCTTTGTCATGAGGTTTTTGCCGATAGCGACGGCGTAGTCATCAGCATCGACAATTTCAAAATGGCAAGAATAGCCCGTCTTGCCGGCGCGCCGATGATGAAAAAAGCAGGTGTCGATTTATTAAAAAAAGTGGGTAGCCCGGTAAAAAAAGGCGATCTTTTATACCGTATCTACGCCGAGTTCCCTGCCGATTTCAAATTCGCCCAGGATTTGGCCGCCCACAATAACGGCTACGCCATAGGCAGTGAAGAACAAATCATTAAGTCGCTGATTGCCTTTTAATTCGGAACAATCCCAGCCCATGATGATACTCGCCTTCCCAGACTATTTGAGCCAGGCACAACACCTCGCTGCCCGGCTTTATGCGCCACTGGCCGAAGTAACCGTGCATCATTTTCCCGACAGTGAAAGCTTGATCCGCCTGCCGCCGTCATTGCCCGAGCACGTTATCGTTTGCCGCAGCCTCAATCAGCCCAACGACAAGCTGATCGAACTGTTGCTGTGCGCCACAACGGCACGGGAACTAGGTGCCAAACGCCTCACGCTGGTCGCGCCTTACTTAAGCTATATGCGCCAGGACATCGCCAACCATCCCGGAGAGGCAGTCAGCCAGCGCATCATCGGCAAAATGCTCGCCGGACTGTTTGACGACGTGATCACCGTAGACCCGCATTTGCACCGCATATCGTCACTGGATCAGGCAATTCCGATCAAAAACGCCATCAGCCTTACCGCCGCCGATGAAATCGGGCGTTTCCTGAAACAAACGCTGGACTATGCCGTACTGCTGGGGCCGGACAGCGAATCGGAACAATGGGTCGCCAATATTGCCAACAAAATCGGTTTTGACTATGCCATTGCCCATAAAGACCGGCTCGGTGACAAGCAGGTTAAAATAACCTTGCCGGATTACGACTATCGCAACAAGCCCGTTGTCATCATAGACGACGTGGCCAGCACCGGCAGAACCCTAGCCCAGGCAGCCAAGCTGCTGCAAGCTGCGGGCAGCAAAGATATTTACGCCGTCGTCACTCATGCCCTGTTTTGCAACGATGCGGAAGCTCATATTCTTAAAGCCGGCATCAAAGCCATCTGGAGCACGGACAGCATCGACCATCCGACATCCTGCATCAAGCTGGACACCCTGCTGGCTGACGCGATTAAAGCGATTATTTGATAAAGCGTTGACAGGCAATAGGCCAGTTACTAGACTGAGCCACTTTTTACAAAACCATAGACTGCCGACTGGTAATACTATTGTTTGATGGCACAACAACTTTGAGAGAACCCATTATGCGTATTAAAAACTGGCTAATTGCTGCCTTATGCCTTGTATCACCCTCACTCTACGCACATACCGGAGGACTGGTTGAAGCCAGCCTGATGACAGGTTTATTGCATCCTTTAACCGGCATCGATCATTTACTGGTATTAATTTCGGTCGGCCTGATTGCAGCCAAGCAGGGTGGCAGAGCCTTGTTTGCATTTCCATTCACTTTCCTGGCGCTGATGGCTGCCGGCGCTTTGCTTAACGCTTATGCTATCCAACTGCCCTTTGTTGAACCACTAATCACCATGTCGATAATGGCGTTCGGCTTGCTGGTCAGCGTCAATCAGAAACAACGCTCGAAAATTCTGTTCATGGCCATTTCGTTTTTTGCCGTATTCCATGGCTATGCCCATGCAGCGGAAATCCCTGCTGATTCCAGTGCCGCACTGTATTTCTCGGCTTTAATGCTGATGAGTCTTGTTATTTGTCTGGGCAGCAGCGTGTTGGGGCTATACACAGGCAAGCGCGTTCATTATTTGTTTTCATTGGCATGCTTGAGCAGCGGCTTATATTATTTGGCCGCCGGTTAAATCAAGCATGATTCACATGGTCGCGTGAAGCGACCATGTGATATTTGAAGTAAAAAAGCGGCTCTCAATTCCTTTGCCGCCATTTTTCATTTTCGCTGTTATTAATCGACCTTAGCCGCAAAAGTATGCACCCATACCAGACTGTCGGCTTCCCATGTCATCCCGGCATGCATTTTTAAGATAATGTCACGGTACATATCAAGACTTGGATAGCCTTCAGCCCTGGCATCAGCATCGGTCATATCCCCTAAACGCTGACGTTTCAAATCGGTAACAACAAAAGTCATCCCGTCCAGGTCGAAGGTTTCTCCGGGCCAGCCATATACGCCATCACGACGCTGCTGTGTTTTCATTCCGGCTTTTGTCGCTTCCACCAGTTTCGCATGAGTGACCAGGCGGTCTATCGAACAGGTTTTCTCAGGGTAGGCTTCCATTATGACTCTCTCTCTACTTTAAAACGCCCTATTGTACACTAAGCTGCCAGCAGGGCTACTGCGCCACGCTAGCTATAAATGAGTACTGATTTAACTCAGGGCGGTAATGCCGGAACCCTTCAGAAAATTGACTTATCCGGATAAAAAGAACTAACGGTAAGTCGAACTGACAAACAGGCAGACTGTTAAAAAATCGCTGATATAGGTATTCATACTAATAACCACCATCTGCATATTTTGTTACTATACAACCGACAAGAAGATTCGGTTTTCACACTTTTTTGTCATATTGACTCTATCTTTATAAGGCCACCTATAATTAGGACTCTCACTTTGAGGTGGCTTTTTTTTGATTATCAATCGCTCCTTCAATTGCTTCTGCTAATTTAGTTAGCCCCCTGACCCACCATTATTCCTGAAAGATTTTTAATGACCTGACCCGGTTAATAGCCCAGCCAGTTCATATTTGCGCGGCATGGAAAGGCTTCCAGGATAATCAGGTTTTAAAACCGATAATCCGTGTTTTGCAATTTCATTATAAAGCCGGTCAATCCAGCAACGAATAGTTTCGGGTTGTTCATTTGGCAGATTCATTTTATTCCGTAGCATCAACAGGCAATAGCCTATGGTTAAAATCTGCGGCGCTTCAGCGAGTTGCACTACAGCCTCCAGATTAATCAGATCCATGCCATATTCCAGCTGTTTGGGAGCATTACGCAAATCTTTTATGCGTTTAGGGATAGTCTTGTTCAGGCGCTTATTTTTATACGCAGGATCAAAATTATCGGCAGCCAAATGACGTGATATGGCAAAATTTGTCCCGCACTTTGGCGGGTAATATCATGGCAATGGTAATTCTCCATGAGTAGACAGGTATCGGCTTTTTGCAAAAAATATCCCACGCCACCGGGACCACAAAAATCATCGAGACATAGTGTTTTTTCCACAATAATCGCACCGTTGAATAAAGCAACTTAATCGGCTAGTGCCAGCTTGCTTTCTGCCGACTGTAAAAATCCTTTAGGGACTTCACTGTCCCGTAGCGCTACTTTTATTTCTGCAATGGAAGCAGGGTTAGCCCCCGGGCTACCCTGCATTTTGATAAAGCTGAGCTCAAACCGGGGGAAATGATATGAACCGTACAGCTTGTGTATTGCCCGAAAAGGCTGGTCCGCGATAGGAGCTACTAACTTATCCAGGTTATGCACCTACCCTCCCAGCCTGCAGCTTTAAAAACCGATAGATTAACGCCCTATAATCTGATTGCCGTGATAATCCATTTCGGCAATCAACTTCATCTTTACCGAATTTTCATCAATGCTTAGTTTTTTAAAAGCTGCCTTTATGCTCATGCTTTTTATTGCATCGATAGAACCGAATCTAAAGCTGAACAGCTTGTTTTTCTTTCCCTCGGGAAAACTGCTGATGATTTCATTAATTCTATCGTCAATAATTTTTCTTGCTGATTTCAGCTCCGCGGCAAGCTCAGGCTTCAATCCTGCAAAGGTTTCCTTTTCTGGCGATAACACATTCTCAGCAGCTACAAGCGGCTGAACCTTTTTGCGTATATCCGCCAGTTTTTTGCTTTGTCCCGGCGCGACTAACAGGCCGCGCTCGGTAACACTTACTTTCTGCCGTTCCATTCTTGATCTACCCGTCATATTTTAAAATGGTTAAGTCTACCTGATTGTAGTTTTGTAAATAATTGTTATATAGAAAGCACATGAATTAACGGCTATTTTTATAAAATTTAACCAATTATTTAAATATAAATGTAAAGAAAAACTCTTATTCCTCTAAAGTTCTTTACAAAACGGTGCATCTTTCATCTACATTTTAATTCGACTCTTACTCGAATAAAACTTTAATCTTATCTTCTGTTTATCTATATAAAGAACAATAAGATAGATAATACTGATGTTCAATTTTGGCGCTCTTTTCTTACGAAACTTGCAAATTTTGCACGCTTTTTTTACATTCCAAGGCCTTTAAATCTTGGAAGGCATCAAGTCACTTCTTGGGCAAACAATTCAGCTAGATGAATCAGTCCCAGGAAAATTGTCCGGCTTTGTCACGTTTACGTTTACGTTTACGGTTAATGTTAAGGTTAACATTACTGGCAATGGCGGCAGTTGCGAATAGTGCGGATGAGATGATGAATTCACCATAAACAAAGCCCAGAAGACCGGTTATAAATAGCAATTCCGTTAAGATATCTTTGTAAAAGTCACTCAGGAGTAAGTCCTTGTGTAAAGATGTAAAGGTTTCTTAAAAATGCGACAGAACTGGATAGTCCCGCCAAAATGTGGGATTAGCAACCTTTCTTCGCCGGATAAGTTTATGGCAAGGTGTGAAGCCAGTAAGTTTTATGCAGACTAAAGGATCTACGAACAACTCGCGGCAATCCCAGATGTAGGGCGCCCAGCTTGAATCCGAGCCATTTCAAACTTGTCCGCAGCACTGCGGATGGAATCAACCAGGGGGCATGTTTCATCAGGTAGCGCATTTCCGAGATCACAAAGCGCAAACCCTCGCCGGAAGCTCCGCCAAATGTCTGTTGCAGCCATGGAGTATGGGTGTGGAAAACACCAATATCGAAGTAACGCTTAAATTCGTCCAGAAAATGGTAGTCGTGAGAATGGAACACTTGGGCATCGGCGCAATAGG
>JAQTLI010000046.1 GCA_028714995.1 Methylobacter sp.
GCCCGAACAGGCCTTTATCTTTGAAGGTTTATCTGAACAGCCAGTAGTTTCAATCCTGAGAGGTTTTTCAGCGCCGGTCAAACTGTCTATGGAGCGCAGCCTGAATGAACTGGCGTTCTTGTTAAGCTACGACAGCGACACCTTTAATCGCTGGGAGGCTGGGCAGCAACTGGCCGGACATATTATTTCAGGCCTCATTGCCGATTTGCAAAACGGTAGGGATATGCACGTCAATCCCATCATGATTAATGCCTTTAAGCAGGTGCTGGAGCAACCGTGGGATGACTTGTCATATTTTTCTTTGTTATTAAGCCTGCCCTCGGAAACCTATCTTGCTGAACAAATGCAGGTTGTCGATGTGGAAGCCATACATACCGCCCGTGAATTTGTCATACAGACCTTAGCAGAACAGCTACAAATACAGTTCCAGACTTTATACCTGAATAATCATAAGGATGAGTCAGGACTGTTTGATGCCGGCGCAATAGGCCGCAGACGCATCAAAAACACCTGCCTAAGTTATTTAAGCAAACTGGAAACCCCGGAAATCCAACAATGGTCACAGCAGCAATTTAACAGTGCTAAAAACATGACCGACCAGATGGCGGCGTTAACGGTTATCGCTGATAATCCGCATCCTGCCAGACAGCAGTGCCTGGCTGACTTCTATCATCAATGGCGAACTGAAGCGCTGGTGATTGATAAATGGTTTACACTTCAAGCTTCCAGCAGCATGCCGGATACCTTTGCCACCGTTCAGGCATTGATGAACCATCCTGCGTTCGATTTAATAAATCCAAACCGTGTCAGGTCATTAATAGGTGCATTCAGCCAATCCAATCCGCTGCATTTTCACGCCAAAAATGGTCAAGGCTATCAATTTCTTGCCGACCAGATCATCGCACTGAACACGCTAAATCCACAGATTGCATCCCGCATGGTCGGCGCATTAACGTCGTGGCGCAGATATGATAAAGGCAGGCAGGCACTGATGAAAGCGCAGCTGGAACGTATTATGACTACTGCGGATATTTCCAAAGATGTTTATGAAGTTGCCAGCAAGAGTCTGGCCTGAGGAATTGAATCGGTAATATTATTTTAAAACCACGCTCTGCTTGGATTTGGCGTAAGATTCAGCTTTATTTCTGCGTCAAATCCATCTATCTAAAAATGGCATGGAGGAATGTATTTAAGCGTTACTCACATTTGCCGACTTCATCTTTAGCAAAGCCTCTTTTTTCTTTTTCGCACGCTCCGCTTTTTCAGTTTTTTCCTTTTCTTTGCGTAAACAGCGAGCCTCGTAACGACGCCTTGCCTGTGCTGATTTCTGCGTCTTGGCAGGTAACTGCCCTGCTGGCAGAGGGGTCATGATAATGCAGTCTACCGGACAGGGGGCCACACACAGCTCACAGCCGGTACATTCCGAAGCGATAACCGTGTGCATGAATTTTGCCGCGCCCAAAATGGCATCGACCGGACAGGCCGCAATACATTTGGTGCAACCAATGCAGTCTTCCTCAATAATAAAGGCGACGCTTTTAGGTTTGTGCTGGCCGAATTTGGTATTAAGCGGTTTGGGAGCTACGCCTAATAAATTCGCCAGGTCGAGTATGCCTTCGTCACCTCCCGGCGGACATTGATTGATGTCCGCCGAGCCCGATGCGATGGCCTCGGCGTATGGTCGGCAACCGTGGAAACCGCACTGTCCGCATTGGGTCTGTGGCAGCAAGGCATTTATTTGATCAATCACGGTATTAGAAATTAAAGCGATTACTTGACCCTCATTCCGGGCTGTGCACCTTCATCAGGGCTCAAAATCCAGATATCCTTCCCGCCCGGACCTGCCGCCAGCACCATGCCTTCGGACATTCCAAAGCGCATTTTTCTGGGAGCCAGATTGGCGATAACCAGAGTTAATTTCCCTTCCAGGTCTTCCGGCGCATAGGCCGACTTGATGCCGGCAAATATATTGCGGGTTTCATCGCCTATATCAACGGTCAGTTGCAATAACTTATCCGCGCCATCAACATGGTCAGCCTTGATGATACGGGCAATACGCAGGTCCAGCTTGGCAAAATCATCAAAGTCGATGGTGTCTGCGATCGGTTCGAATTTTCTCGCTATCGGCGTATCGGATATTTTTTCCAGATTTTCTTTGGACGCCTCAACAATGGCTTCAATCTTGTCGATCTCAACCCGGGTCATCAACGGCTTGAATTCATTGATGGCATGGCTTAGCAAAGGCTTGGCATCAACCGGCCAGGCCTGTGGGTCCAGATTCAAAAAGCTTTCCGCATTGCCTGAAAGTGTTGGAAGAACCGGCTTTAGATAAACCGCAAGCAACCTGAACAGGTTGAGCCCCATGGAGCAGACGTCATGCAGTTCTTTGTCCTTGCCTTCTTCCTTGGCGATCAGCCAGGGTTTTTTCTCATCGATATACTGGTTGGCTTTATCGGCCAGCGCCATGATTTCACGCATGGCCTTGCCAAACTCGCGCGTTTCATAAAGTTCTGCTATTTGCTCGTTGGCATCGATAAATTCCTGGAATAAGGCCGGTTCTGAACAGTTCTCAGACAGCCTGTTGTCAAAACGCTTGGCAATAAACCCACTGCACCGACTGGCGATGTTGACCACTTTTCCGACCAGATCGGAATTAACCCGCTGGCTGAAGTCCTCAAAATTCAAGTCGATGTCATCGACCCCGCCGCTGATCTTGGCGGCGAAATAATAACGCAGATACTCAGGGTTCAGGTGATCCAGATAGGTTCTGGCCTTAATGAAGGTGCCGCGCGATTTGGACATTTTTTCGCCGTTTACGGTTAAAAAGCCGTGGGCAAAAATCGCGCTGGGCGTTCTGAAGTGAGCGCCGCTTAACATCGCGGGCCAGAACAAGGCGTGGAAATAAATGATGTCCTTGCCGATGAAGTGATACAGCTCTGCATCACTGTCTTTAGCCCAGAACTCATTGAAATCCAGCCCCTGCTTGTCGCACAGGTTTTTAAAGCTGGCCATGTAACCGATGGGCGCATCCAGCCAGACATAAAAATACTTGCCGGGCGCATCGGGGATTTCAAAACCAAAATAAGGCGCATCGCGGGAAATATCCCACTGCTGTAAACCGCCATCCAGCCATTCAGCCAATTTGTTGCGGACTTCCGCCTGCAAATGCCCCGCTTTAGTCCAGTCGCGCAACATATCGCTAAAATTAGCCAGATCGAAAAAATAGTGAACGGAATCTTTTTCAATCGGTTTTGCACCTGAAATTGCCGAAACGGCATTTTTCAGTTCGGTGGGCGCATAGGTTGCACCGCAGGCTTCGCAGCTGTCACCGTATTGATCTAGCGCGCCGCATTTGGGACATTCGCCTTTGATAAAGCGGTCAGACAAAAACATGTTTTTGACCGGATCGTAGGCTTGGGTAATAGTGCGTGAACTAATGTGTCCGGCATCGCGTAAACGTTCGTAGATCAACGATGAGAAAACTTTATTTTCTTCCGAATGGGTGCTGTGGTAATTATCGAACGCCACACCGAATTCGGTAAAGTCGGCGAGATGTTCTTTGCCTACCTGGGCTATGAGTTGTTCCGGGGTAATGCCTTCCCGATCTGCCCTGAGCATAATCGGCGTACCGTGCGTGTCATCCGCGCAAACGTAATAGCAGAGGTTGCCGCGTTGTTTCTGAAAGCGTACCCAGATATCCGTCTGAATATATTCAACCAGATGACCAAGATGAATTGGGCCGTTGGCATAGGGTAAGGCGCTGGTGACAAGAATTTTTCTATCCGACATAAGTGTAAAATATCAAGCAGTTCGAAGACAAAATAGGCCGGGTATTATGGCATAAAATAAACGCGGCTACTGATTATCAGGCATCTTTAATGTACATTAAATGGGTGAAATCTGTAAAATAGCCATATCTTGAGTTAATTGCTTGGTTATTGATCGGGCTTCACTCTCCCCTTTATTTACAAACATGGAGCATGGCATGGCAAGCATTGAAAAGGCAGATGTAGAAGATCTTCTGCAAACATTTATCGACCCCAATAATGGAACAGACTTGGTTGCTGCAAAAGCGGTTAAAGCCATCACGGTAGAGGGTGCAAATGTCAGCGTCAAACTGGAACTGGGTTATCCGGCCAGAAGCTATATACCGGAACTCAAAGCCGCTGTTGAAGAGCACTTGAAAACGCTGGCGGGAATTGGCAGTGTCAGCGTTGAAGTCAGCGTGAAAATTGTCTCCCATTCCGTGCAGCAGGCATTAAAACCGCTGCCCAACGTCAAAAACATTATCGCCGTGGCATCCGGCAAAGGCGGCGTAGGAAAATCAACGACTTCGGTCAATCTTGCACTGGCTCTGGCGGCAGAAGGCGCCAATGTCGGCATCCTGGATGCGGATATTTATGGCCCCAGTATTCCAATGATGCTGGGACTTTCCGGTTTTCCTGCCAGTGATGACGGTAAAACCATGAAGCCTAAGGTCGCTTACGGCGTGCAAACGATTTCCATAGGTTATCTGATTGAAGCCGATCAGGCGATGATCTGGCGCGGCCCCATGGTAACCAATGCCTTGCAACAATTGCTTAAAGATACGGCGTGGGTCGATGTGGACTATTTGATTATCGATTTGCCGCCGGGAACCGGCGATATTCAGTTGACCCTGGCCCAACAGATTCCGGTCAGCGGCGCGATTATCGTCACTACGCCACAGGACATTGCCTTGATTGACGCGCAGCGTGGCCTGGGCATGTTCGAGAAAGTCAACGTACCGGTACTGGGCCTGGTTGAAAACATGAGCGTGCATATCTGCAGCAACTGCGGTCACGAAGAAGCCATTTTTGGCGAAGGCGGCGGTCGTGCCATGGCCGAGAGAAACAGAATTGAATTCCTGGGGTCATTACCGCTGGATAGAAGTATCCGCGAATTTGCCGATTGCGGCAGACCGACAGTGGTTGCCGATCCTGACGGCCGTCCAGCGCAGATTTACAAGGAAATAGCCCGTAAAACAGCAGCGAGACTGGCGTTAAGGGCAAAGGATTTCACCACCAAGTTCCCCAAGATTGTCGTGCAAAATACGTAATTGTCTCGGCTCCGTAAAAATGCAAGTTTTGTGGTAAAATTTGGTTTTTTAAAGCAAGCAGGTAGTAATACTCCATGAGCATTAAGTCGGACAAGTGGATACGCCGCATGGCGGAACAACAGGGCATGATAGAGCCGTTTGAAAGCGGTCAGGTCAGGGATTCGGAACGTGGCCGGGTCATTTCCTATGGCACATCCAGTTATGGCTATGATGTCCGGTGTTCTGATGAGTTCAAGATTTTCACCAATATCAATTCTGCCATCGTTGATCCAAAAGACTTCGACTCAAACAGCTTTGTTGATGTTAAATCCGATATCTGCATTATTCCACCGAACTCCTTTGCCTTGGCCAGAACAGTTGAATATTTCCGCATCCCCCGTGACGTACTGACAATTTGTTTAGGCAAATCAACCTATGCAAGATGCGGCATTATCGTTAACGTCACGCCGCTTGAACCCGAATGGGAAGGCCATGTGACTCTGGAGTTTTCCAATACCACGACGCTACCGGCAAAAATCTATGCCAATGAAGGCGTTGCGCAAATGCTGTTTTTTGGCGGTGATGAAGTTTGCGAAACCTCTTACAAAGACAGAGGCGGCAAGTATCAGGGGCAAACTGGCGTTACCCTGCCGAAAGCGTAGTTGTACCTATTTCTGAAGGGCGGGTCAGTCGCCCTTTGTAAACTTCTCGACGTATTGCCAGCCTATTGAATTTTTAACGGCGCTGGTAGGTTGGTCGGCGGCAGCTGCACAAAAAAGCCTTTCGCCTTCAGGCTGTCCATCACTTTTCCTGCTTCTTCCTTCGCCAGTTTGCGTTCCGGAGTCAACTCCAGATCCATCACGAATTCCATTTTGCCAAAGCTGTTAAAAAGCGCTTCCGGCACATTCGAAAAATCGTCTTTTTTATCGACATACAAATAAAGGTGTTCTTTTTTGAGACTTTTATAAATAAAACAAAGCATGAGATTAGTAATAATAATGAATCAAGACAGCTATTTTAACCATTTTTGATTAAAATGGCTCATCCTTACTAATCAAATACCATAAATGGATAAATCCCAGTTCAAATCTGCTGATTTTTTTAAGAAGGCCTGTTATTTTGAGTCGGCTCTTGTTTTAGTCGCGATAGTTTTAGGCTGGATTGCGGATATCGACCCTTTTGAAAACCTTCGTTTTTCGGAAGCAGCAATTGCTTATGGTGTGATAGGAACTGTGCCTTTGTTTCTGCTGTTTCTGACCTTGGAGCAGATACAGCTGGACTCCGTGGTAAAAATCAGAAGTTTGCTGCTTGAGACGCTAGGCCCCGGTTTGCACCGCTATCACTGGGCCGACTTATTCATGCTGGCAGCGATTGCCGGCATATCGGAAGAAATCCTGTTTCGCGGCGTTATCCAGCCCTGGATGGAGTCTTCCTGGGGGATGGCCGCAGGTTTAATCGGCAGCAATATTATCTTTGGACTGGTTCATGCCGTGACGCCGCTTTATGCCGCATTGGCTGCACTGGTGGGCATTTATCTGAGCTTATCTCTGGATTATGGCGGCGATAGAAACTTGTTAACGCCGGTGATTATTCACGGATTGTACGATTTTTTGGCATTTGTTACATTGATGCGAGCGTATAGGGCAAGTCATAAAGACCTGGATTGATTTTGTGCGCCCGGTTTAGTGTAGCCACTTCACGCCCTGTGTTATAAAGTAAGCGGCAATGGATTAAAAGGCGAAAAGATCATGAAAACAGCGACTCCACGTGTATACCGTAATTACTATCGCCAAAGAACGGCAAATCAATGGCATAAAATCCAAGCCGAAGTCGGCGACCCAGGCGCAATCAGGCCGTTCCTGGCCGGCAACTGGAAAATGAATATGATCCCCCTGTCCGGGGTAGCTCTTGCCGCAAGAATCTTTGACTCCTGCCGAGACATCAAGGATGTCGATATCGGCCTCGGCCCTCCTTACACAGGACTATCCACACTCGCTGATTACATCAAGCCTGATTTCCTCAGGACGGAATACGGCATTGGACGCAACGTATTCCTGCTGGCACAGGATACATTTTTTGAATCCAAAGGCGCATTTACCGGGGAAATATCGCCTGAAATGCTGGCGTCAATCGGCGTCGACCGCGTTATTGTCGGACATTCGGATCGCCGGGCAAACCTCGGCAAATACTTTGGATTTTGGTCCAGTGTCTCAAGACGGCTGTCAAAAAGCTTCCTTACCCATGAACTGGATCATCTTAAATCGAAAAAAGGAGCCGATATACAGGTTCTGAAGGCTCTTGAGCACCTAACTGCCGAAGGGAATCAAGATGTTCTGGAGGGAATAGCCAAGTTTTTGGAAGAAGAGTTGAAAGAACGGGCCGGGGAAAGCGATGAAGCGATACAGCGAAAGGTTCAGGCATCCCTGTCCAAAGGCCTTCAGGTAATCCTCTGCTGCGGTGAGAACAGAGAAGCCCGAGACATGCATGAAACATTCACATTGCTGGACCGGCAATTGAGAATGGGGCTTGAGGGCGTTTCTCAGAGGACCGCAGCCGAGGTGATTATTGCCTATGAGCCGATCTGGGCTATCGGGGAAGGCGCACAAGCAGCCGGACTGGAACAGATTACCGAGGTGCACGATTTCATCCGGAACCTGATCATGGATATGTATGGCGAACAAACCGCTTCATCAATCAGGATTCTGTATGGCGGTAACGTGAAACCCGACAATATCGTGGACATCATGAATATCGCCGGGGTGGACGGCGCGTTGGTAGGCGGAGCGAGTATCAAGGCAGAGGATTTTTCGCAAATAATTAAATTTGGCCTAATCGCTTCAGCTTGAAAGAGTTGCAAGACATGCTCTTAAATTGCAATTGGGTCACTTGACAAATAAATCATTGCCCCTATATCCAAAATGAAGACAAATTATCGTTTTTAAGTTTGTTATTGAATTAAGACATTAATCATTAGGAGACAAAAATGGCTATTACACGTTATGAACCTTGGGGTTTATTGAATCAATTACAAAGAGAGCTGGCGCGCTCACAGGATGACAAAACCAGTGAAGGCTCGATCGCAACAGCCGAATGGGCGCCAGCGGTGGATATAAAAGAAGACACCGATAAATTTGTTATTTATGCGGATATCCCAGGAGTTAAGCCGGAAAATATCGAAGTCAGCATGGAAGCAGGCGTGCTGACGGTAAAAGGCGAAAAAGAATCCGAAACCAAAACTGAAAAAGAAGGGTATAAACGGATCGAAAGAACATCCGGCTCTTTTTATCGCCGTTTCAGCCTGCCTGATTCCGCTGATGGCGATGCGATTAACGCAAAATGCAAATACGGTGTTCTGGAGATTATCATTCCAAAACGCGAGGCCATTAAACCAAAACGAATCAATGTGGCGTCAGAGGAATAATGCCAAACGCTCACTAGCTGTTTAAAAGGATTTTCTGACAGGGATGTTTTAAACGGATAAAAATATCAATCTGCTAAAACGGTTTTTCTGTATTTATCTCTCTATAACTGTTTTCTAGCCTGTGCGGCCAACAGGCTCAACGCAATTGTAATCGGACGGGCTTCAACATGCAGTATAAAGATTACTATAAAATCATGGGGCTCTCCAGGGAATCCAGTCAGGATGAAATCAAGCGCGCCTATCGCAAACTGGCGCGCAAATACCATCCCGATGTCAGCAAGGAACCGGATGCCGAGGCGAAATTCAAGGAACTGGGAGAGGCTTATGAAGTACTCCAGGATCCTCAAAAAAGAGCCGCTTACGATAGACTGGGCACCAACTGGAAAGCCGGCGAGGATTTCAGGCCGCCACCAAACTGGGATGAAGGCTTCGAGTTCAAAGGTGGATTTACCGGTGGCGATACCGGTGCCTTTAGCGATTTCTTTGAGCAATTGTTTGGGCGCGCCGGGTTCCACCCAACCGACCGGGGGTCGCGTAGTTTCCATATGCGCGGACAGGACAGCCATGCGAAAATTTATATTGACCTGGAAGACAGCATACGGGGGGCGACACGCAATATTTCCCTGAGTACTCCGCAAATGGATGCGCAAGGCTATGTGCAGGTCAAGCACCGCGGCCTGAACATCAAAATACCCAAAGGCATTAAACCTGGGCAACATATCCGGCTGGGAGGTCAGGGCGACCCCGGCTCAGGCGGGGGTAAGGCCGGTGACCTGCTGCTTGAAATAGCCTTTAACAACCACCCACTGTATCGGGTTTCCGAAACCGATATTTATCTTGATCTGCCCGTCGCACCCTGGGAGGCGGCGTTAGGCGCTAAAATCAAAGTGCCTACACCGGAAGGAAGCGTTGACCTGAAAATACCGGCCAATTCCCGGCAAGGCAGCAAACTGCGTTTAAAAGGCCGGGGCCTACCGGCCAAGACACCGGGTGATTTCTTCGTGGTACTGCAAATAGCCCTGCCACCGGCAAATACCGAACGGGCCAAAGCGATCTACCAGAAAATGCAGCAAGAACTTGATTTTAACCCGCGCCTAACTCTGGGGGTATAACGCTAATGAATTCACATGACTTATTGCCAGTGCATACCGGAACAGTAATCGAAGATGACAGCCTGACGCTAGAGCAGCTATGCCAGGCCTGCGGCGCGCAGACAGAATGGGTTATCAGTCTGGTGGAAGAAAGCATTATCGAGCCACAAGGAAATGAAATGCATGTGTGGCGTTTTTCAGGAACAAGCCTGGTGCGGGTACGTTCTGCGCTAAGGCTGCAACGTGACCTCGGCGTTAACCTGGCCGGTATCGCGCTGGCGCTGGACTTGATGGAAGAACTTGAAAATCTGCGTGCCCAACTAAAAATAATGGGTCATAGCTAAAACAGCCTCATGATTGATTTACCTGTAAAAATACAGACTTGATCATCCATATTATGCCAAGATTTCAGTCGATGGTTTTGAGAAGGTTACGATTGCAGCTGCACCTTCATATTTTGTGTAAAGCGCTGTGCTTTTATTCCTGATAGAATTTGCTGAATAGCTCCTTACCACTTTCAAGCACTCGACCTGCCAGATAACTATCAAATTAAGCCATTCATGGCCTGACCAGACTCGCCATCATGTCATGTTTGCCTGTGCATTCAGGGGTATTGTTTCTTTATTCGTTGTACCCAGTTTTTCTAAACCGACCTGATTAGGCTCCGTCAACGGTTTTGTCGCATTAATCCCCGCTGCCAACCATTGCTGCCTTGCGCTTCAGGTCTTTGTTAAGCCGTTGCAGGCGTTTGATCATTACTTTTTTCATTTGCTCGCGACCTATCGAATGTTTAAGGCTACTACCCATTCCCGCTACTTGATCGCTAAAGCTGTGGGTCGTATAAAACACCAGTGTGCCACCTTTATAGGGCAAGCCGCCTGCAACCGAATGACTGGAATTGTAGGAGTGGCCGACATAAAATTGCCGGGAAACGACAATTCCCCCCCCTTTGCCGGCAACCATAAGCCGGTGAACGAGGTTAGCGGTAGGCCGGCCGTCTACTTTGCGATTCAACCATAGAAATTGTTCGGTAGTATTGGGCGGAAGTGCTGCGGGGTAATTTAGCCAGACTTGTTGTAACTCTGGAAAGTAGCGTAACCACGATTTGCTGTTGACAGCTTCATTTCGCAGTTCCGCTGCAGGGTCGACATTGCCGTTCTCGCGACTGTAAGCTGCAATCCCGGACAAGCCGCTTTTTCGGTAAGCCAGCAAGCGTTGCAACAGGATCTCCCGGTATTTTTGGTTAGCGGCTGCTAACAAGGTTTTGTTATCGGCATTTTCCAGGCTGGCTTGCAGGCTTTTCAGACTGTCGAATTCTGATTTCGACAGATTGAATTCATCGCCTGGCTCGGCCTCAAGAAACGCCTTGGCTTCATCAAGCTGCTGATCGGTAAAGGCGAAATTCTTGAAGCTATTGATGTCGGCGTTGGCAAGCGGGGCGGAGGCGATAATGTCAATTTCGGTAGCCGTAAGTTTGCCAAGTTTGATGTAATCGACGATTTTGGGTAAGGCTACCGGCAGTATCATAGCCACACCAATAGCTAACTCTTTCTGGCTGGTTTCGCTGACTTCGTAAGCAATAATTTTGCCGCGCTCAAGTTCGGCGATTTGCGCTGCGTCAATACCGAAGTTTTGTAGGGCTTGTTGCGGTGTGGGTACTTCCTGGGCGAAAACAGGCGGATAGAATAGCGCGCCAGTCAGCAGCATGAACGGGATTGAGAGTTTGTTGATCATCATAAAGACTCCCGGGTGTTAGGATTTAAGATCAGCGTATAAAACAGCGCCCAATAATTGAGTAGATCGGGAACTTCCCCCACAGTCTATCGCAGAACAGTATGTGAGCCTCTCAATTCATATCGCTCCTTTCATTCCAGCTCGCCAGTGGTCGAACAAGTCTGGGCATTGATCGCAATTCTATCAAGAAACTG
>JAQTLI010000047.1 GCA_028714995.1 Methylobacter sp.
CCTTGAGCAAGGCGCTAAAAAAAATCAGTCTGCCAATTTGCATTAACGCAAAAGTCACCAGCTCCGGCCGAAGATGGGAGCGCTACGGCATTTACAGCACCATACTGCTGATGTGGAGCCTGCGTCTGCGTTACTTCTTTGGCGCAGATCCGCAACTATTGGCAACACTTTATTCCAGGGGACAATTTTGGAAACCATAATCCGTTTAAGCGCAGCGCTGGGTATTTTTTGCATCATGATTTGCTGGGAATATGTCAGCCCCAGAAGAATCCTGAACATCAGCCGCAAACAACGCTGGCCGGTTAACCTGGGGCTCGCCGCTCTCAACATGGCGATTATGCGTATAACCATCGGCGGCATTGCTTATCTAAGTGCAGTTACCGCTGCAGACCAAGGCTACGGACTGTTAAACCAATTGCCAGCCCCCGAATGGCTATCGATTATCGTGACTTTGCTGTTCCTTGATTTTGCCATTTACTGCCAGCATATTGTCTTGCACAAATGGCCGCTACTTTGGCGTTTACATCAGGTACATCATACCGATCTGGAATTTGACGCCACCACCGCCGTGCGCTTTCACCCGCTGGAGATCATGATTTCCATGCTATACAAAGTACTGTGCGTTTATTTGATCGGTGCAAACCCTTGGGCGGTCATCGCTTTTGAGATCATCCTCAACGGTGCCGCCACCTTTAACCACAGCAACATCAATATTCCACCTGCAATAGATAAAAAACTGCGCTGGCTGGTCATCACGCCGGACATGCACCGCATCCATCACTCGGCCATTCCGGCTGAAACCGACAGCAATTACGGATTTTCCATTTCATGCTGGGACAGACTGTGCAAAACCTATGTAGCAGAACCCAAGCAACCTCAAACGACTATGGCTATCGGCTTAAAGCCTTTCCGCCAGCAACATGAATTAGGCTTTGTGCAATTATTGCTGCTGCCCTTTAAGGCGTTACGTAACCGATGACTTACAAATACCCCGATGCCGTCCTGATGATTTTCTGCAAAGCCCCGATTCCCGGCCAGGTTAAAACCCGTTTAATCCCGGAATTAACCGCCGAACAGGCTGCCGAACTTCATATCGAACTCAGCATAAAAACGCTGCAACGGGCGGTACAAAGCAACTTATGCCCAGTACAACTTTGGTGCACGCCAACGACCGGCCATGACTTTTTTACGGCATCAAAAACCGCCTATCCGTTAGTTCTAAAGCAGCAACAAGGAGCCGATTTAGGCGACCGTATGCACCGCGCTTTTTGCTCGGCGCTTGCCGACTACTCCCACGCCTTGTTGATGGGCTGCGATTGTCCGTCACTCACCGAACGGGATCTGGAAGAAACGTTAACCGTCTTAAATCAGGAAAATGAAGTCGTGTTAGCCCCCGCTGAAGATGGCGGATATGTGCTGATCGGGCTCAACCAGCCCCACCCAGAGCTCTTTGATAACATGCCTTGGGGAACGGCACGAGTGCTAGCCCAAACCCGCGACCGTATCGAACACTACAAGCTTCGCCATCACGAACTAAGCAAACAGTGGGATTTGGATACGCCGGAGGATTTGATTCGGTATCGCGCTTCTGAACTGATAGGGTAAAGAAATAATTTAGGCTTTTGCTGACAATATCTGTAGCTATAATTTTGCGGCTTCGGCCAATTGAGAGCAGTCGGATTCTGTAAAAGCAGTCTTTCCATTTGCTTGTATTACAGTCTTTTCGGTAAGTCATAAATGCTGCTGACAAATATTCAATCCCCTTTTTTCGCAAGCACCTAAATCCAACCACTTTCGGTTGATTTTTATGCACTCGCCTCCAAATGTATACGTATTCCTACGGATTTAACCTGATACCCTAGACTGTATAATCTTCAACATATTGATCGTTAAAATTCACTTGTTAATTAACAGTTATGCAAACCGCAAAAATCCTGCTTTGTCTCATTTTAATAATGATAATTCACGGCACTTTCGACTGGTTTGCTAACCAGCCTCAGAATGCGGGGGCCGATGTACCGGCCGGAAAGTTGATGAGTCTATCTTTTGCACCGTATCGGGACGGCTTTAGTCCGAGTCCGATGGCTCAAAAGTTTCCGTTACCTGAGCATATTGACGAAGATTTGGGATTGCTGGCGGATAAAACCCACAACATTCGCACTTACTCAATTCTTGGCGGCATGGAACCGACCCCTGATTTTGCGCGCAAATATGGGGTAGATATGATTCAGGGCGGTTGGCTAGGTGACGGCCACGAAGGGAATAAAAAAGAGATCGAGGCCTTAATCAAATCCGTCAATGCCCACCCCGATGTAATCAAACGTGTCATCGTTGGTAATGAGGTGCTGCTTCGCCGCGATATGGATGTCGACAGACTGATCGCTTATATCCGAGAGGTCAAGCAGGCAATCAAACAACCGGTGTCTTACGCCGATGTCTGGTCAATATACATGAGGTACCCCCAACTGATTAACGAAGTCGATTTTATTACCATCCACATTCTGCCGTACTGGGAAGACGAGCCAGTTTCGATTGAACATGCCGCCGAACATATTGAGAAAATCTTCAAGCAAGTCGAAGACAAAGCGCTCAGCATGGGACAAAGCAAGCCTATCTTGATCGGCGAATCCGGTTGGCCCAGCGCCGGACGGCAACGCGGCATGGCTGTTCCCAGCATCGTTAATGAAGCCAAATTCATCCGCAGCATCATTCAGGTAGCCAATCGTCACCATTTCGACTACAACATCGTCGAAGCTTTTAACCAATCCTGGAAAAGTAATAATGAAGGTATTGCCGGTGCTAATTGGGGCTTGCTGTCGGTCGATCGTAAACCGGTTTTCCCTTTAACCGGCCCGGTCAGCGAAAATCCCGACTGGCCGTTGTATTTTGCCTTAGCGACAGCCTTGTGGTTACTGATTGTGGCGGTCTACTTCAAAAAACTGCAATCTTTTTCGCTGCTGCGTTTGCTGGTTTTTTTGACGCTGACGCAAGCGCTTAGCATTTGCCTGATAACGCTGACGAATTTTCTCTGGCACACCAGTTACAGCCAGTGGCAACGGGCTTATTCCGTATTGATGGTGGCGACAAATGCAGCATTGGGCGGCTTGCTGGTCCAGCGTTTTTATGATGTTTTGACCGGCAAGCCAGGTGTGCAGCGGCTTGCTAGCAGGTTAAGAAGCGGCTACCTATTTTTTATTTTGCTGGCACTTTATAGGACCTATAGTTTGACCTTTAACGGCCGTTGCCTGAGCTTTCCGGTTGAGCAATTCGCTATTCCTGCGCTTGGGGTGTGTGGTTTGGTGGTTTGTCTATGGATAAGCCGACGTCAGTTTGATGGTCAAACCCTAGCGTTTGATCGATTGATAGGCGGGAATATGAGTACCCCTCGTGATCGCGGAATTGCCTACTTATTGAGCTTTGGCGTTGTAGCGTTAGTTCTGGGTGAGACCCATGCTTTTATGGACGGCTATGATTTCATTCAGGCGCATCCGGGCTTCACAGAAGGCCTGCCAGTCGCGTTAGGCTATACGCTTTGCAATCAGCAGTTGCTGACTTGGCTGCTTTGTATATTTACCCTGTCCATTCCATTCTGGCCCATCGGCGCTCAAAAAGCTCAGGCTTAAAACATGCGTTTTCAGGCGTCACGAGAAGGTAGCCGTTGATACGTGCTTATCCAGCAATAATTTTTTGCTCATCAGTTTGATTCATTTTCAAAGTCAATATCCCTCAGCGGTCTCATCGTCAAATGCCTGCATAAAAGCTATAAGGTGGATTTTCCTTTAACCAATCCACTACAAACGGAGCGATAAAATCAATCTTCCTAACCTGATTTTATCAGACTGTTTTTTATGTCATTATCAATTCCGCTTTTTAAAACCTTTCACCCCAACAACCCCAATCACCAATAGCAAAACCAAAGCAATCATCACCAGTATTTTCGTCACCGGAATACCCACCAGAAACACAAAGTTCTGCTGCTGTCGATCACCGGAAACATCCTGCAACGTAACATTAAGCCTGTAAATACCGCGCTGCCGGATGGTTTGCTGAATTGAAATAAGGCCTGTACCGATGCGCTGTGCGGGCTGCTGTTTAATCACGGTAAACGCCTGGACAGGATTTAAAGGCCAATCCATCCACGATGTAAGCTCTGATAACTCCAGCGTGATTTGTTTATTCTCCAGCCTCTCTTCAACTGGCTCAACCGCCAGCACGATCTGCCCAAGAGCAGGAAAAAAATGGCAAAAGTGCTTGCCTTCCAGTTCACGCTGGAATTGGTAACCGCTTAGCAGCAACTTTGTATCGCCCATATTTAGAAAACAGTTTTTGCTATGGTCTTCCCCAGCATGGGCAAAAGCAGGCTGATAAATCATTAAGCTAAAAAGCGCGCTGATCAATAACTGTGTAATCAATCGTTTCAAGATACATTCCGTTAATTCAAAAAGACTAGTGTAACAATTTATGGTGATGAGCTGTCTTTCTGCAATCAAAATTTACTCAGGCCGGCAGATCAAAAATGTTAGAATTTTGTACCACAGAACGAATCTTCCCTGAATCCCGGAGCATCAATGGGTCCTCATTATCTGAACAGCTTTTTTTCCCCAAAGTCAGTTGCCATTGTTGGCGCATCCGAGCGAGAGGAAAGTGTGGGTTATCGTCTGCTGCTGAATATGCAGGAGGCAGGATTTAAAGGCGGGCTTTACCCCGTCAACAACAAACGTGAAACGCTATTAGGTTTAAAAGCTTATCCTGATCTGAATGCGGTACCTGAAGAGCTGGATCTGGTTGTGATTGCCACACCCGCGCCCAGTGTTCCCGACATTATGCGTCAGTGCGGCGAGAAAAACGTCACCTCCGTCATTATCATTACCGCAGGTTTTGGTGAACTAGGTGCAGCAGGTGAACGATTGCAACAGGAAATTCTGGACATTGCGCATCGCTATGGAATCCGCATTATTGGCCCGAACTGTCTGGGCGTTGTTCGTCCCAGCGCGCAACTTAATGCGACCTTCGGCGACGGCACGGTTAAAGACGGCAGTCTGGCGTTGCTGTCCCAATCTGGTGCTATCTGTACCGCGATTTTGGACTGGGCCAAGTCCCAGGACATCGGTTTTTCAACGGTTGTATCGATGGGCGGTGCGGCGGATGTTGATTTTGGCGAGGTGCTGGATTATCTGGCGACCGACAGCAAAACCACCGGCATTCTGATGTATGTGGAAGGCATACGCGATGCCCGTCGTTTTTTAAGCGGCCTTAAGGCTGCCGCCCGTTTAAAGCCGGTGATTCTGATTAAATCCGGCCGTCACGATGCGGGCTGCAAAGCCGCCATGTCTCATACCGGCGCTATGGTCGGCGGCGATAATGTCTTTGATGCGGCCATTGCTCGAGCCGGTGTTGTTAGGGTCTACAGCATTAACGAATTGTTTTCTGCCGCCCGCGTTCTGGCAAACAATTATGTGGTCAAAAACGACCGTCTGGCCATCATTACCAACGCCGGCGGCCCTGGCGTCATGAGTACCGACCGCGCCGAGGATGTCGGCATACATATGGCGGAACTGAGCCCTTCCAGCATAGCTGCGTTAGACGAAGTTTTGCCAGCGCATTGGTCTCATGGCAATCCCGTTGATATCCTGGGCGATGCAACTTCTGAGCGCTATCAAAAGGCACTGGAAATCTGTCTTAACGATGAAAACATCGACGGAGTACTGGTCATTTTGACACCCCAGGCGATGACCAACCCGACACAGGTTGCTCAATGCATTATTGACGGCACCAAGGGCAGCAAGAAACCGGTGCTGGCCTCATGGACAGGCGGCGCAAGGGTTCATGAAGGCCGCAATCTTTTTGCTGCCAGCGAAATAGCCCACTTCAGCACGCCGGAAGTCGCTGTTGATGCATTCTCGTTTCTGGCTAACTATACCCAGAACCAGATACTGCTAAAACAAATCCCATCACCTTTGGTTGAGTTTGCAACACCCGATGTTGACGGCGCACGTTTAATTATCGAAGGCGTACTTTCAGAAGGCCGTCAGGTTCTGACCACGCAGGAATCCAAAGCCATCCTTGCGGCATTTCATATTCCGGTAACGCAAACCATCAAGGTTTCCAGCGCCAAGGACGCGATGATTGCCGCTGAAACTTTCGGCTTTCCGGTGGCATTAAAAGTAAACATGGCTGAATTCAGCCATAAATCCGATATTGGTGGTGTCAGGCTTAACATCAACAGCGCTCAGGATATTTCCCGCAATTTTGTTGAAATGGAATCTGCCATTAAACAAAAGTATCCCGAAATAACGGAAGTCGGCATGACCGTTGAGCCCATGTACCGTTCGCACAGCAGTCGTGAGCTGATGATAGGCGTCGTCAGAGACCCCGTATTCGGTCCCGCCATCAGCTTTGGCTTGGGCGGCACGATGGTCGAGATATTGCAGGATAATTCCGTTGCCCTGCCGCCGCTGAACGCTTATATGGTTGAGCAAATGATCGCCAAAACCAAGGCCGCCAAATACCTGGAAGCGTTCCGTCAGTTACCGCCCGCCAACAAAAAAGCCCTGATTGATGCGTTACTTAATGTATCGGCTATGGTTAGTGAGCTGCCGGAGATTTTAGAGCTGGATATTAACCCGCTGATAGTTGATGAGCACGGCGTAATGGCTGTTGACGCTCGTATTAAAGTAGCAGCGTCGCATCAGCTTACCCCTTATGCACACATGGCGATCCATCCTTATCCCCATGAATTAATTCAGCATTATCAGCTGGCAAATGGAAGTAATATCATTATCAGGCCTATTCGTCCTGAAGATGCGGTGATGGAAAAAGATTTTGTTCACCGCTTATCTGAACGCAGTAAATATTTCCGTTTTATGCAATCCTTACATGAATTAACGCCGGAAATGATAGTACGCTTCACTCAAATTGATTATGACCGTGAAATGGCCTTTGTTGCGCTATCAGAGAATGAAAACATGCCTCATGAACTGGGCGTTGGCCGCTATATGATGAATCCGGACGGCCTTTCTGTGGAATTTGCGCTGGTTGTCGCTGACGATTGTCAATGTTTGGGAATAGGCTCCAAAATCTTGAAGATATTAATGCAAACTGCCAAATCCAAAGGCATGTCATTTTTTGAATCTGAAATATTGCTGGCCAATAACCCCATGTTATCGCTGGTTAAGAAACTGGGGTTCAGCATCGAGGCAATTGCCGGTAATAATGAAATCGTGCGCGTTGTTAAGGATTTAAGGCAGTAATGCAATTGATAAGATCACGTTTGCAAAAAAATTCCTTTCAACTCCTCGGGCAATAGCGCGTAATTCCTCCAAATACGTTCTACATCTTCCTGGTGCTGAGGCCCAAAGCGGTTCGGAAATTTCTTTAGTAATGCCACACCGTCAACCACTTGCGCGCGATGCAAAGATGCAACAGCCTGAATCACCAGCAATAAATTATCATCAGCGATTGGCGCGTCCCGCTCCAGATAGTCATTAATCAAATTAGCAAGCTCAATTGACGGCATTTGCACTGGAAGGAAAAGAATCCACTTTTCGATTTCATGATCTGAAGTGGTGCGCATAACATCTCCAAGAATTTTGTACATTGGTTTTTCGCAACGGGAATATGCCCAGATATAATTTAATACCCATCCTCTATCCTCTTCAGTAAGGTTACCCAAGTGTAAAATAGGCTCCGCCTGGCGGCGAAGCTCCTCAGCAATTTCAGTGAGCTGATATTTTCCGATAAAATCACTGGCGAGATATTTCAGATTCTTATGGCTTTTGGGTTCTATCCACGTACTGAGTATGTTGACGATTTCTTTAGGCCGCATATTGACCAGAGTG
This sequence comes from Methylobacter sp., assembly GCA_028714995.1. GTDB lineage: Bacteria > Pseudomonadota > Gammaproteobacteria > Methylococcales > Methylomonadaceae > Methylobacter_A. Next base: position 7,839 of record JAQTLI010000047.1, read on the forward strand.
TCGAAAAAATCCATGCTTTCGGTAAACGTATATTCGCCGCTTTCCGGCCGCGCAGGATAAAGTAGCGTAGGAGTCTGATTGATCTGGCTGGCTATCTCCTTTAATAAACGAAAAACTTCAACGGGTGTGAGTACGCTATAGGCTTTCAGAGCTTGATAGACCTGCTCTTGACTCTCATGTAAAAGATTTTTCAGAATCTCCTCGCGAAATAGATGCGATGTATACTCATAAGTTAAGCCTATGACCACCGCAACAATTAACGCAATTGACAAGTGCTCGGCCCAATTTTGGAGAACCTCCGGCAGCATTGGTTGAAAGTATTTTAAAAATAATGCTGTTATTAAAATTATCCCGAAGATAAGAAAAGGGACAGCAGCATAAGTCGTTTTATTTGTGGATGGCATAGTTTTTCTCCCAAATATCTCTCGATTTGAAGGAACTGCAGTTACTTGCTATAGAATTTGGCGTGAATTACTTTCGATTTTATAGACAATGCCTATAGTATGCATAAGCACAACATAATACACTGTTCGGTCAAAGAGAGGGGTAGTTACAAGCTTAATCCATCTTACAAGCCGATTATGTCTTCCCCTTGATTAATATTCCCATAATTTCGATAGCGCTGTTAAACGAAGAAGACTTTTTACATCGTTTTTACGCTCCAGAGACTCAAAGGATTCAAAAAACGACCTCGGTTCTGTGAACTGATTCACGAAATTATTTTAAAAAACGGGTAGTATTTTCTTTTTATCTGAAAATTTATTTGAGATGAATTCTGCTGCTCAGATCATTGATGCTTTAGTAGAAGTGGCCATTCCCTATAACAATCAACTTATTGAGTTTTCTTTTCATAAAACGGCTAATATCTCTATTTCCATAATTTCTTTGGCTTTCACAAGGGATGGCTCAAAGAAATTTAATCAAACCAGGTAGTTATGCTAATTGAAAAAAGTTTGTACCCAAGAAATAACGAAAAATTAAAGAAGTCGTAATTATATTCACAGAATCAATTGGATCAAAAAGGAAAGGAAAGCAACTATAATTACTCTCTATTAATGGTCAAAGGCTATAATGCTAAGGTTTTACATCCAATCGACACCATTTCTCAGCAATAATGGGTGTTAAAAATCAAATTTATCTAGCTCTGTTGGACTCAACGGCATAGGCGTATGGTGCCGAATGAAATGTAGGCGCCGTATTAGAAAGCAGAACAAATTTGATATGACCCATCGAGGTATTGTAATGAACTATTCATTGGTTTTTAATTTTTATGGCAGCAATAATTATTCAGGTTCTGGATTATTAGGGCTGTTGGCGCTGTTAACTGCCTTATTGAGTGGCTGCGCTTCCGAGCCTCCATTATTGTCTTCTGGTACATCTTCTGATACAGACCAGTACACTTATCGTCGCAGCGCACCTTATAACAAACCTTATAAGGTAAAAGGGAAAACCTACTATCCAATGACCTCAGCGGCAGGATACAGTGAACGAGGTATAGCTTCATGGTACGGTTCTGAATCAGGCAATAAAACTGCTATGGGAACCCGCTTTAGACCGCAAGGGGTCTCAGCTGCTCACAAAACTTTGCCTTTACCGTGCAAGGTGCGGGTAACCAATCTGCATAATGGCCGCTCCATTGATTTAGTGGTTAATGATCGTGGACCATTTAAGAAAAACAGACTGATTGATCTATCTCATGGTGCCGCAAAGAAATTAGGTCTCAAAGGCATGGCTGAAGTCAAAGTGGAGTATCTCTCAAATAAGGTTAGCAGTGTCGACTAGAATTAAATGCAGTCGCTATGCAACTTTTAATCTAAAAAATCTGCCATAAAGCATCACACATAACAACAAAATAACCATTAGTGTGATAACCGGCTTATCACCAAAACTTGCAAACGGCGTCAATCCTCCCATTGGAGTTATAGATTCTGTAAGCACTGTTGTTGTAAACAAAGGCGCCTGTTTGATGATTTTTCCATCCGGAGCAACAACCGCTGTCATTCCCGTGTTTGTCGCCCGCAGCAAATAGCGCCCTGTTTCCATTGCCCGCATTCTTGCAATTTGTAGGTGCTGATGCGGTTCTATTGAATTCCCGAACCAGGCATCGTTTGTCATATTAACCAGATAGGCGGCGTCCGATATTCCTCTAATACTTACATCGCCAAATGCATCTTCATAACATATCGATGTTATGAATTGATAACCGCCTGCTTTTAACAAAGGCTGAACTATTGAACCCGCGGTAAAATTGCCCAATCTCATATTGATCATACTGAGCACAAAACCTGATAGGGGCTGTAGTGGCAAATATTCCCCAAAAGGCAGCAAATGAGTTTTACGATAGATATTTTCTTCCTTGCCCATCGTTATTACAGCATTAAAGTTTTCATTCTGCGCGCTTTCATGCACCGGGACACTGATTATTAAATCAGTACTGTGTTGTTTTGCGTCTCTAGCTAAAGGCAACAGAAAGGATTCCTTAACCTGATCCAAATAAGCGGGAATTGCAGTTTCCGGCCAGATAATAACATTGGAATCCCAATGTTCTTCAGTCATTCTCTTGTATTTTAATAAGGTATTGATTTTATTATCAGGCTGCCACTTTTGATCCTGCGTTATATTTCCTTGAACCAATGAAAAACGAATAGGACGACCGATTTCATGAGTCCATTTTACAGTCCGTAACAATCCACCTGCTCCCCATAAGACTGCAAGCGCAGTCGTCAGCAACAACAGCTGTTTCTTAGTGTGCCAACTTTCGACGACAACTGAAGTAGTTAATACTACTATAAAACCGGTGCCATAGGCACCTACTAAAGGAATGTATCCGGATAGTGGAGTCTCTAGTTGGGAGTATGCAATTTGCAACCAGGGGAATCCGTTAAGCACTAAATAGCCACGTACATATTCAATTAGCATCCAAATAATAGGTATTAACATTATTCGAATGGGCCCTTTATTTTTCGGCATCAGTTTTACAACTACATAACCGGTCAATGCCGGAAACAACGCCCAAAAAGTAACGAATAGGCCAGTAATTAGCGTTGACGTAATTACATTGGCGCCGCCAAAATCATGAATGCTGATATAGACCCAGGACACGCCTAAACCAAATGAACCTAATCCAAACAAATAACCGCGCAAAGCTGCGCGTTTGGCTGATATGTTCTGCCAGGAGGCAAACAGAAATATCAGCGCTACAAGAAGCAAATAGTAGTAATCAAAAGGAGCAAAAGATAAGGTGAATAAGATACCCGCACATGGAGCGCAAAAATCCCAATATTTACTGTTTGAATATTGCATGTATTGTTTTGTATCTTTTGCGAAAGAACACTTATTGAAAAGTAAGGGCCATGATACCAAAAACCAGGTATTACCGTGTGACTAGGATTGATTCCCCCATGGTTTAAAAAACGGACAAAAAAAAACCCAAGTGGTTAGACTTGGGTTTGATATTAAGAGCTTGGCAATTCCCTACTTTCGCATGGCAAACTGCCACACTATCATCGGCGCTAAGCGGTTTCACTTCCGAGTTCGGGATGGGA
>JAQTLI010000048.1 GCA_028714995.1 Methylobacter sp.
TTCATACCGGAAAGTGTCAAACTAAAAATCCGGACCACTGTTTACACTATTTGTGCGATCGGTTCGCTTTTCATGCTGATCAAGATGTATCCTTTTGCCTGGGCAGGAACCTGCAACGTTGGCGTCGAAGGTTTTTGCGGCCCAAACGTTTGTTCTACTTCGGGCTCTTGGCATATTGCCTGGCAGATGCCTTTGAACGGCCTGATGTCAGATCCCGTCGGCTGGCTGTTTGGCTTTAACTGGGGCTTGCATGCCTTCACTTATATTGTGGTCGCTTTTTACCTGCCGGTTATATACGGTTCCTGGCGTTTCGTAGGCTTCCATTATTTAATCGGCCCGCTTATTTCCGATATCACCACTACAGATCCCAACGAATATGCAGCGGTTTGGTGCCTGTTCTCTATCGCTTTATGCGTTTCGGTTATTAAATCCCCGATCAGAAAATATTTGCACGTTAAAACCTGGCCTTTTTATAAAAAGACCATCGGCGATTCGCTGTAGCCTCTAAGTTTTAAGTAAATATCTTGAATAACGAGCCGTAATAATGTGTTCTTACGGCTCGTTAAAACATCAGCGGTTTTCTGCGAATCGTTCAATCGTGGTACACAGCTCTTCATCAAGCAATTCTCTTTTGGAGGCTATTCTATCAGCGAGAGAGCCTTTTACTTCATCTGCAAATTGGAATCCTTTAAGCCCATATTTTGTATTAAAGATTGAACAAAATTTACGTAATGCTCTTTTTCCATCCAAAATTCTTGAAAGCTTATCCCATCGTATATCTGGGTTTTGTTCATTGTTAGCGAATGCTGAAATTTTAGCCATATCTTCTGAAAATTCGCTGGATTCCAGTGTGACTTTATAAGGTGAAAGATAATTATTTATTTTAGTATGTAAATCTTCACCTGAAATAGCACTGCCAAAGCCCTCTGATGTAAATTTAACAGAGGCTTCCTTATTAGCCAAAATAGTACTCAATGCAGTTAATTTTATTAAATCATCCTCATGAGTTAACAGTGTTTCAGCCGTAATTTCTGGTTCTAAACGATTAAGTGTTTTACATCGCAGCTCTGCCCTAAAAGCATCTGGTTTTAACAGATAATTTTCCATTTCCCAACGGCGAAGTACATGGATATTATCTCCATAAGGCGAGGCAGCATGAAACTTGTCATCATCAGTTTCCCAAAAAATATCCTGTTTATTATCTTTTAAAAGCGTATCCCTATCTACAATGCCGTATGCAGTTAATTGCTGGCTTTCAGCTTCCCTAACTTTGCGCAACACAGCAGTGCATCCACCGCTACTTTTTTTACCGTCTTTTCCCGCACTTTCAAAACTGATTTTATCTTGGTAATCACTGAACCAATGATCGCTAAAAATACGCACATCTTCAGTTGACTCCAAAAATACTTTAATACCACCTTCATACTTACTATCGATAAAATCAGCTGCTATCCCTTTAAAACTACTCATAATATTTCCCTATTTAATTTGCTAATTCATGTTGTTCGATTAAATCGCCACCGAGATATAAGCCTTCCTTCTCGATGTTCAGCGACGCAGTAAAACGTCTTAGTATTTCAGTCGAATGGGTCGTCATAATAACGGTAAAGCCAGGATGATCTTTCGCTAGCTTTTCCAATGCATTATAAAGACGATGTTGCCAACGGATATGAAGATGCGCATCGATTTCATCGATCAGGATAATGGTATTGGCTGTTCCATGTGCTCCTATTCGAAGAAACAAATGGGCTAGGCTTTTTTCGCCACTACTCAATCTATCCAGCCTGTGGATTTCACCATCGCCCGCATCAACCAGGGCTTCTGGCGGCACCTTTCGTACACCCTTTAAACGTTTTGGCGTGTCAACAAAAACTTGTTCGTCTATAAGTTTCTGTGCAGCTTCGAAAGAACCGTTCTCCAGCCATTTAAGCCAAATAACCAGATTATCCAGCGAATCACGCCATAAAGTACTATGCGCATCGAAAGCATACAGAGGCCGATAATTCCAGTGCGACGGCTGAGTAATATTACGTCCGTTACCGTTATTATCATCACTAATGCCGGGAATATCCCGATAGGCTGAAAAATAGAGCACAGTCGGCAAATGGAAGCCAGGTTGAAGAAAGTGTTCTTCAGGCGCATTTTCCAGGCTTGCTCGAATAGTTGAAGATAAGTCTAATAGCAACTCATCTTTACGGGACATAATAGCCTCGTAACGCCCTAGAACCGGACTACGAAACCCCACACGATGCCAATTTTCCGCGTTATGCAAGGTCAATAGCTCATCCGTCCAGGGTTTAAGAAAAACCTCCTCGCCAATTCTTCCAGCAAGCACCGATAACACAATGGACATATCCCGGCCTTGCCAATGTAAGCGCACCCAAAAATCCAATTGAGCTCGCCCATCTTTTTTATCCAGGTCTTCATGCCCGTAAGTGGAAATTTCCTTTTTACCCAATAAATTCATCAGACAGGAAAATATCTCCAATGCCGTGGTTTTACCCATTCCATTGGCAGAAACCACCATATAAAAATTGCACGGATGATGCTTGCTGTCGGTGAAGTCTATTTCGTGAACATTCCTAAATGGGCCAATGCGATCTAAGGTCAGAAATAAAGGCCGAAATTCATATATTTTCAATTCATCCATAGTATTTACCTTCAAGAATTTATCGACCAAATTTTTGGATGGCTAAAGCAATCTCGCTATCGCCGATTTTCGCTCCGTGTACCCGTATCGGTTCCGGTTGATCCGTCAACTTTATTAGCATGTCGCCTTTACCCAACAACGCTTCCGCGCCTTTTTGATCAAGAATGATGGAAGATTCCGTGTGTTTTTGCACCCTTAAAGCAATCCTGACCGGAATATTACTACGCAAAAGCCCGCTGAACGTTGCTGCATCCGGCCTTTGTGTCGCCAATACCAAATGTATGCCGGTAGAACGCGCTTTTTGGGCAAGTCTCACCAATGGCGTTTCCAGTTCCCGCGATTGCATCAACAAATCGGCCAGCTCTTCAACCACCACCACAATACGGGGTAAAGCCGATTTTTTGGAAGCCTCATCAATATCACGTACCCCCATTTCTACGAATAAGCGGTTCCTGGCCTCCATCGCCTCAACCAGTTCATCTAACATATTGGCTGCTTCTAACGTAGATTTAGCAACAAAACCACCGAATAAATTCGGTAACTGTGCATAAGCATTCAATTCGGTGCCTTTAGGATCAATCAGCGCAAACTGAAGCTTTTCCTTATTTTGGGTTCTAAGTAATGAGCAAATCAAACTATGCAAACAAACGGTTTTCCCGCTTCCTGTGGCCCCAGCCAATAAAACATGAGGGGCTTCAGCCAAATCCATGCTGAAATTCTCGCCGAGAACGGTTTGACCCAGCCAGACCGGTAATTTTTCAGAATGCGGGAGGTCAGCCCATTCATTCAATCTGGCAGGAGAAACGGTTTTCCAATGCTCAGGCGAACGAGGAATATCCGGATTCACGACACCTGCTTCTTTGCTGGCAGATAAGGTAATCGCATTTTCAGGAAGGCCCAAACGAAAAGATAACTTACCTAAGCCTTTTTTTAGGTTATCTAGGTGATTAATATTGGCTAAATAAAGGGCATAGCGATCTAATCGGATACCTTGTTTTATATCGCGAATGTCTGCATGTACGCTGATTTCAGTCAATGCATCAAGCAATAAATCAGTCTCGGTTGCTACGGAAAGCTCGGTATTGTCGGATGTTAAACCCTGAAATAATTCTTCCCGCAACCAATTAATAAAGTTATGGCCGGCGTTCCAACTGGTGCGTATTTCTCTCAGTCCTCGGCGTATATGGCGTTGCAAAAATAATCTATAACGCTGATCCGAAGCAAATAAATCTTCTTGGTGATAAACACTTAATAAAGCTCGTACAGCGTCATCAAAATCGTGAATACCTTTCTCATCTTCTGACTTTCCAAATCCTGTAACCTCCCGCAAATCGTAAGGTTTGGATTTTTTAATAGTATCCAAATCGGATTCGGGCGGCGTTTCTATCCTTAAGGATTTCGTTAAGGCTAGGCGCAATACCCCGTATTTTGCAGTATCTGTACGAAAACCTAAGCTTTTAACTTGCAGGATAATATTTTCATCTTCTTCACTAATGGAGATATTAGCCATAATTCACTTCCTGCCTTGAAGTAATCGGTTCCACAGTAGTGCTATCACCGTCAGCATTATGTAAAAGGAATTCCCGGTAAATATAGGGAGCCAATAACTCCCGTTTTCTTTCATCCAGCTCCGAGTCGGTAGGCAATAAGATAACCTGAGGGCCGGCATTGGGATAATACTTTTCTAACAAATTGTCTTGATGGCGTTTATCGATACGTCCTAACGGCGTATCGATGACCACTGGTAATTGTCTATCTGCTGCTTCTTTTAAAGCCCACAATAAGGCCGTTGCACAAAGTTGTTTCATACCTGCCGACAGGCTGCTCATTGGAATAATTTCGCCGGATTTGCCGTGATAACTCAATGCAAAATTATCATTAATTTTCACCTCAGCGATAAGTTGATTGGAATCCAGTAACTCATGTAAATGACGGTTAAACGCCTGTTCCACACGATCCCGTTTTAAGACCTTAAGTTTTTGTTTATAGGATTCCAATAATGCCAACATATTATTTAACAAGATTAGACGGTCACGCGCCTTTTTGGTGTTTCTTACTTGAGCTTGAAGGCTGTTGACAATAGCCTCTTCTTTAGTGAGTTCACGTTTTGTTATTTGTTGATCCTGTTTAAGCCCTTCCGATTTGACTTTTTGTTTTAATATCTGATTTTGTATTGATTCTTCGTCGTATTTCAGTTTTTCCAGATCAGCTTTGTTTTCATCAGAAAGTTGGCTGACCGCCTGTAATTCATCGTCTATATCTGTAATTTCCTGGCTAGCGGAAATCGCATTATTTAAACGATGAAAAAGCTCATTCGCCGGTTTTTGTTCAGGCTGATAAGCGGCAAAAAAGTTAACCAATTTGCGCGCCCTGCCGGTATCCAAAACAAACAACGCCTCTTCTTCGTCATTACGAATATCTCTGGCATCCATTAATTTAGTAATACGTTTTTGATAAAACTCAGCCTGTGCCGAGGTTAAACGAGTGTCAGGATAAGGGGGCTTGATAAAAACCTCAGTTAACTCGTCCTTAAGCGAATGGATTAATTCGGATATTTCATTGCTTTTGCTGGAAGCGCTGGTTTCGGCGACGTGCATGGCTTGTAAGGCTAAATCGGCATTCAAGCGCAAAAAGGCATCATGTTCAAAAGCCGCAGAAATTCTGGATAAAGCTTCGGCCTGTTGTTTTTCAAGCTGAAGTTTTCTTTCTTCCAGGCGAGCATTTTTTTCTATCGATCCGGTTCCGGTCAGATTGCGCATTTTACGGCGTATATCATTCAGAGCATCCTCATGGGTTTCTATGTCCGACTCAACCTCTTCTTGGATTTGTTGCAAGGTTTCCAAATGAAGATGCCGTTCTTTGAGCCGGTGTTCTGCCTTGGTATGGGCTTCCCTTGCTTCGGCATCAATTGCATTTTTCTGGCATTCCCGGCGCAGTTCCTTAACTACGGTTTTGATATTTTCGACAGGACGAATATTTAATAATAATTCAATTTTTTCGATAGTTTGATTTCGATTGGCCTCTGCCAAATAGTTTATATCTTCGCCATTGAATAAAAAGAACGGGATATAATCCAAAGGTAATAACTCGGATAAATATTGCTGAGCGGCATCACCTTTAAGCAGCGGTTTACGCGGTGATTTGATTTCCAATTGATCCGAGTAATTATCGTTGCTTAAATCCCAATAGCGCGAGATATGGATTTCCTGATTGGACGAGTCAAGTAATACCGCCTTGATGCTGCATTGCATGTTTTTCTCGGACTTGGCTTTTTGATTTAAAATTCCCCACCAGTCTTTGTGACCCAAGACAAAACTTTTCAACTGAGTTGTTGAGCCCCACTGAGCGCTTGCGGTCAAATCCTTGGTGACGCCGCCAAACAGCAATTTGATACTATTGAGGAAGCTGGTTTTTCCGAAACCGTTGCGGCCCATGATAATGACGATATTCCGCTGCCCGTCCGGTTCCGGGCATAAATCGAAAACATGAGTCCCATAATAGGAAAATAGGTTATCTAAGGTGATAGTTTTAAAAATCATTCCGTTATTATCAGCTTATCCTTAAAAGCTGACTCGGTAAGCATTTCAAGTTTGCGTTTCAATTCCGCATGGCTACCCCATTGACTCAGGTCGGGATACTCTTGCATTAATTCACTTAATGATTCGGCTAGTTCATCGGGTACATCATGCTCTTTAGCCAGGGACAGCAATAATTCCGTATATTCATTCATAGTGTGTGTAGGGTTAGCCAAGGCTCCCGCCCATATTTTTCTGCAATACGAAGTGCACTGTCGAAAACATCAAAGTCGTTGGATCAGATGGATTGGATATACATAATTTCTTCATCGGAAATCAGTCTTTTGTTCACTAGTTGTTCCGTTTTAAGCAACTCTTCCAGCATTTCTTTGCGGGTGGACGCGATAAACGGCCCTTGCCCTTCGCGACCATCACGCCTGACTGGGCTACGGCGCGAATCATCTTCCCGAATGTCTTTGAGCCAATTGCGGTATTTATTAAGCGGCTTCATCCATGCTTCACCGTTTTCGATGAAACTTTCCATGGATTTATCGGTTTTGACCACGGTGCATGTCCAACAGCCAAAACGACTGCCGCCGCAAGACGGTGTATTGAGATCGACTACAACCGGGCATTCGCCTCCGTTCGCCTGACGGTATAAATCTAACATAAAATCGTGGCTTTCGCCCCATGGCGGCGGGTTATGCATGAACAGATATTCCCAGACCTCGTCGCTAGTCCATCTGGAGATCGGCGACAATACCAAGGCATTGGGTATTTCATGATGCGGATTCAGCATGCGGCTACTTAATTCGCGAGCATTCATACTTTGGCCGCGGCTGATGCTTTCATCAGTACGCGTACCTAATAGTAGTATGACACTGCCGTGTTTTCTAATAACATCTTCAATGGCCGACTTTACCGGTTTGATTTTCATTTTAGAAGTACACCAGCGAAACCAGCGAGTCGGTGGCGGATAGCCTTTTCCGATCAAATTCCCCCAAAAACCCTGGTCAACGTCAGGCTGTATTAATTTTGCGTGAATCGGCAAATTAGAAGTAGCTGCATGTTTATTAATCGCCGCAATGCTTTCTTCCAAATAGGATTCGATATTGGGTGCCTCTACCCGAGTATCAGACGAGACAATGTAGACCGGCTTGTGCTGTGTTGAATCGAGGGATAATAGCAATTCGTAAACCAGCTGCAAAACCAACGTGGAATCCTTGCCTCCCGAATAGGCGACAACCCAAGGCCTGGAGTCGGCCAGAAAATTTGATTTAAGCAGGGAGCGAGAGTACTCGATATGAGACTCAGTCTGCTCAACAGATGATGTGTTCGATAGCGCTAAATTTGTGATCATGTGACGATTATAAAACAATTCATAAAATATTTTAGGGATTGTTAATTTAATCGAGTTTTAAAGCAGATTGCTTCTTGCGAAGTCTATTGTCCATCAATAACGCGTTGTTATAATTCAGCCAGTCACAATTGTGGATTTTTCCTATACACAATACCTGCTTTTTCACCAATCCCGATTCATCCCATAATAACCGCTTTTCGTTTTGCGCCCCAGTTACCCGGCTTTGGGTTGAATACCCCCGCACAACGTTCGCCGCAAAAACGGCAGTGTCCTGACGCATCCAGATTCCATTCGGACAATTCGTACCAATCACGGCCTATCAGTAACTTTTTGCAACTATGGCAATAAGTGCTCTCTGCGGATTTATCATGGACATTGCCCACATAGGCGTAATGCACACCATTTTTTAAGGCGATTTGCCGTGCCTTCAACAATGAGGCAAGCGGCGTAGGCGGCCTATCCAGCATCTTCCAGTCAGGGTGAAACGCCGTAAAATGCATCGGCACATCCGGTCCCAGATTCTCTACGACCCACTGCGTCATGGCTTCCAGCTCTGTTTCAGAATCGTTCTCATCTGGAATAATTAAAGTCGTCAGTTCCAGCCAGACCGATGTTTCATGCTTGATATATTTAAGCGTTTCCAACACCGGTTCCAGATGTCCGCCGACAATCTTGTAATAAAAATGCTCGGTAAAGGCTTTTAAATCGATATTAGCGGCATCCATCCATTGATAAAATTCGGCTCTAGGCTCCGCGCAAACATAACCTGCGGATACCGACACTGATTTTATGCCAAGACTTCTACAGGCCTGTGCAGTATCAATCGCATATTCATGAAAAACCACCGGGTCGTTATAGGTATAAGCAACGCTGTGACAGCCATTATCCCTTGCCGCCAGTGCAATCTCATTGGGCGATGCCTTGCTCATCAAGGTATCCATTTCCCGCGATTTGCTGATGTCCCAATTCTGGCAAAAATTGCAGGCAAGATTACAACCGGCGGTACCAAAGGAAAATACCGAGGTGCCGGGTAAAAAATGATTCAGCGGTTTCTTTTCGATAGGATCAATAGCAAAGCCGCTGGAGCGGCCGTAACTGGTCATAACAATCTCGTCGTCCAAATTCTGCCTGACAAAGCACAGGCCACGCTGGCCTTTGTGCAGTTTGCAAAATCTCGGGCAAAGGTCACATTGAATCCGACCATCTTCTAACGTATGCCAGTAGCGGGTTTTCACCGTGTCGTGCGTAACAAAAGTAGTCATATCATGCTCCTTGAACCATTAATGAATAGTAAGGCTATCTTATGTTTTATATGTACCTTAACAGATAGTTAGATCAAATTATTTTCGTATAACTACTTAAGTAATGATACGTATAGATATCAGCTTGTATTATCTTTATTATTGCTTTCAGTGATGCGCACAACGTATGGCGCCGAATGGCTGCTTTAATGTTTCAGCAATTTGAAAAGCATGCAAACGTGCGATCAATACGCTATATCAAAACAGCTTTACTGACTTTCAAGGGTTTCAATAGCTCTTTTTTAGGCCATAAGAGGACAAGCTAATGAATAGACAACCCGCTGTAGCAGGCTCTTTTTATCCTTCAAACCCGCAGCAACTTCATTCAATGCTGACACAGTACTTGACTAATGCTGCAACTGACGAAAAAGTTCCCAAAGCCATCATAGCGCCTCATGCCGGTTACATTTATTCAGGCCCCATTGCCGCAACCGCTTATGCGCGGCTAAAGAAAGCCCGTGACCTGATAACCCGGGTTGTGCTCATCGGCCCATCCCATCGCGTCGCTTTCAGGGGACTGGCCGTAACCAGGGCAGAAACCTTCACCACACCTCTAGGCAACATTCTTGTTGACCAGAAAGCAGTGCAGGCTATAGTCGAACTGCCTTTTGTCGAATACATTGAGCAGGCACATACCTTTGAACACAGCCTGGAAGTGCATTTGCCATTTTTACAGGAAATGCTGGGGGACTTTAAAATTGTACCCATCGTCGCTGGCGAGGCATCACCAGAACAAGTCAGCCAGGTACTCGATGCGCTGTGGGGCGGTAACGAAACACTGATCGTGATCAGTTCCGACCTGAGTCATTATCATGCTTACGCAACCGCTCAAAAACTTGATAAGGCAACCAGCCTAACAATCGAACAGCTACAATATGAACAACTCGCCTCTGAATCCGCCTGCGGCAAGATCCCTATCAGCGGACTGTTAAAGCTGGCACGGGAAAAGTCACTCTCGATTAAAACAATCGACCTGCGTAACTCTGGCGATACCGCAGGAGAAAAAGACAGCGTTGTGGGTTACGGCGCTTATGTCATTGAATAAAGCGCTACAGCAGCGCTTGCTGGATTTAGCGAAACGCTCCATTCAGCATGGCCTAAAAACAGGCTCACCATTACAAATAAACCTGGCTGAATATCCTGAAGAATTGACAGAAAAGCGCGCCACTTTTGTTACACTGCAAAAAAACCATCAACTGCGTGGCTGCATTGGGATGCTGGAAGCAGTCAGGCCACTAGCCGAAGATATTGCTGAAAACGCCTACGCCGCTGCCTTCAATGACCCGCGCTTTCCACCATTGCAAGCATACGAACTCGACGACCTGGAAATACACCTGTCTCTGCTCACGCCCGCCGAACCGGTTTCATTTACTTCTGAACAGGACTTAATATCCCAGCTGCAACCGGGCATAGACGGCTTAATATTGGAAGAGCCGGAAATCTATGGCGTTGCGAACAAGCGCGAACAGCTACCGCCGAGAATAGATGGTTTAACATTGGAAAAAGGTCGCCGACGCGGAACCTTTCTGCCTTCGGTATGGGAGCAATTGCCGGAACCGGAACAATTCTTGCGACATCTAAAACAAAAAGCCGGATTGCCGCCCGATTACTGGTCAAAAAACATCAGGATTTATCGTTATCGGGCCGAAGTGATAGGCTGATCTCAACCTTATTAAAAGTTTGAGCCTTGTGCTGTCTATATCCCGATAATTGATGCCGCCGAAATTTTCCCATAAAAAAAGCCGCATTGGATAATCCAGTGCGGCTTTATCGATCTCGTTTAAGTTTTTAAACAGCCCAACTTTTTTATTGTCGAGCTGCTGTCCAAGCTTACCAGTCGAGTTGAGTGCGTATCATGAAGATATCGGGATGCTGACCATTTGAAGCGAACAGGGATGAACCCTGCGTGTTATTAGCCGCAGTTGCGCTATTGCTATTAACAAAAACATGAGAGTAGTCAAACATCATCCTGACATGGGGGTTGAGATACCAGTTCATGGCTATCGTGCCTTCTTGTAAACGGCCACCGTGTACATTTTGAGTATTCATGTCCAATGCATCATAGCGAGCTGCAAGTTCCCATGCACCCCAGCCACCATTTTTCAGGCTGAAGTTCTTATTCGGTTTCTCACGACCAAATGTACCTTTCTTGGAGTCATAATTACGCGATTCGCCTGTTATGAACCAGCTCGCGAAACCGTAAGCACCCCACAACAAATCATTTGAACCATAACCATGACCATTTAGCTTAGTGCCCATAATTTCAGTTTGAAGTGAGAAAGGGCCAGCTACGCCTGCTGCCTCAGCACCTAATCGATAATAATCATTCAGTTTATGTCCACCGCCAAGCGAGTTAGTCAAGTTACCGGTATCCGCAAAATTAGTGCGATCTACGTCGGCAATTTGGCTGGCAAATCGCATAGAAGTTGGTGCTCCGTTAGATTGAGTAGCACCGTTCTGGGTATTATTAACCGTGCGGTAAGAAAGA
>JAQTLI010000049.1 GCA_028714995.1 Methylobacter sp.
GGATCAGTTGTTAAAGCGATGCCCTGCGTATTACAAATGCGCTCCCGGTTTAAATCTTTCGCTGATGCACGAGTGATAATGATTTCGCGACCTGCCCTGCGTGCAATTTCTGCAGCGTTCCGTTTCAATACATTGACAGTACCGCCACCGACAGTCCCTAAACCTAAAACACCCACTTTTACCGGTTTCAAATCAAACTCCTGCTAAAAATTAGTTCTATTTTCATTATATAACGCCGTCTTTCTTCATCATATTGCGAATTCCACGAACAGCCTGACGGGTGCGATGTTCGTTCTCAATCAGACCAAATCTAACATGATCGTCGCCATACTGGCCAAAACCTATGCCGGGGGCAACCGCTACTTTTGCCTCTGCCAGCAGTTTTTTGGAAAACTCAAGTGAGCCCATCGCTTGATAAGCTTCTGGAATCTTTGCCCAGACAAACATGGTCGCTTTCGGTTTTTCAACTGGCCATCCGGCGGCATTTAAGCCATCGCATAACACATCGCGTCTTTTTTCATACATTTCGGCAATTTCAACAACGCATTGTTGCGGGCCTTCAAGGGCTGCAATCGCTGCAATTTGAATAGGGGTAAATGTGCCATAATCCAGATAGGACTTGATTCGTGCCAAGGCGGAAACCAATTGTTTGTTGCCGCACATAAAGCCTACACGCCAGCCCGGCATATTGTAGCTTTTGGATAGCGAGAAAAACTCTACGGCTATATCTTTTGCGCCTTCTACTTGGAGAATTGACGGTGCCTTGTAGCCATCAAAAACTATATCCGCATAAGCGATATCCTGCACAACCCAGATTTCATGTTCTTTGGCAACGGCAACAATTTTTTCAAAAAAATCAAGTTCCACACATTGACTGGTAGGATTGCCAGGGAAATTCAGGATCAGCATTTTAGGTTTGGGCCATGAATCGCCAATGGCTTTATTCAGCTCATCAAAGAAATCGCCGCCCGGGATCATTGGAACATGCCTGAGATCAGCTCCGGCAATCACTACGCCATAGGGATGTATCGGATAAGCAGGGTTGGGTACCAGAACCACATCACTGGGGCCTAAGGTCGCCAAGGCCAAATGGGCCAAACCTTCTTTTGAGCCTATGGTGACAATGGCTTCGGTTTCCGGGTCCAAATCAACATCAAAGCGGTTTTTATACCAATTGCAGATAGCTTTCCTTAATCTGGGAATGCCTTTGGAAACTGAATAGCGATGGGTATCAGGCCGCTTTGTCGCCTCAATCATTTTATTGACAATATGCTCAGGCGTAGGCTGATCGGGATTACCCATGCCAAAATCGATAATATCTTCTCCTGCCGCGCGTGCCTTGGCTTTTAGTTCATTAACAATGTTAAAAACGTAAGGAGGCAAACGACTTATTCTATGAAATTGGTCCATTAACAGCTCTTGAGAAATTAATATATGATTTAAATTTTAAAAATGTTTTCTAAGGTACTGTTATTAATAATATATGTCAAATAATAACAGCGGCCTGATAGCCTAGCGGTTCAAGTACAATACCTGCTCCACGCGTATTAAGTCTTCTTTGGTATCAACGCCGGCATCAGGGGTTTTGTCTACGGTTTTTACCAGAACAGCTTCACCGTGCCACAATATTCTTAGTTGCTCCAAGGATTCAACCGACTCGAGCGGTGAAGCATCCCACTGACAGTAGCGGTTTAAAAAATCAACCGTATAGGCGTACATGCCGATGTGTCTGAGATAAGGCATTTTTCCGGAAGGCTTTCCGCCCCCTGTAGCCGTGAACCTGTCTCTTTCCCATGGAATAGGTGCGCGACTGAAATAAAGCGCGTAACCGGCATTATTCAAAACAACTTTTACAGCGTTTGGATTAAAAATCTCTTCATGATCTTTGATTTCAGCAGCCAGTGTCGCTATACCCGCCAGCTTCTGAACGGCTAAAGCTGCTGCAACCTCACGAATATAGGCTGGCGGAATAAGCGGTTCATCGCCTTGCAGATTAACGATGATTTGATCTTCATCCCAGCCGCATTGATGCGCTACTTCGGCAATTCGTTCGGTACCGCTCTGATGGTCTGGACGCGTCATCATCGCTTTAATGCCTAGATCGCTGACAGTTTGAAAAATCCTGTCGTCGTCCGTGGCTACTATTATTTCTTCAGCATTAGCTTCCTGCGCACGTTCACAGACATGCGCAATCATCGGTTTGCCTGCAATGTTCAGCAAGGGCTTGCCCGGCAACCTTGTAGAGGCATACCTTGCAGGAATGACCACCTTAAAACGAATGGTCATTTGGATAACGCGTCAATTTCGCCGTTACTTAATTCGCGGGCTTCATCTTCAAGCATTACCGGAATATCATCGCGGATTGGAAAAGCGATGCGGTCAGCTTTGCAGATAAGTTCCTGTTTGGCTTTATCGTAAATCAGCGAGCTTTTGCATAAAGGGCAAGCCAGAATCTCGAGTAATTTTTTATCCATTGTTCTTTTCTCGTAATAATTTCAATAATTGTTCAGAAAAATCCTGTTCGGGAACGGCTTTTACTGGAATATACCAATGCTGATTGCCGGCAAATACTATGCATTTTACAGCATCTTTCTCGGTCATTAACACTTGTTCGTCATCGCCAAATTCGATGTCGCTGCGCTGGAATTTATAATGATCGGGGAAACTATGTGTTTCGCATGACAAACCGGCGGACTCAAGCAGCTTAAAAAACCGGTCAGGATTGCCTATGCCCGCTAAAGCGTGACATCCGGTAGCTTTAAATTCCTGCAATGATTTTTGCTCTCCGGTGGCCAGATTAATTGCAATGACCCCGGTGATCTGCATGGAAAGTTCATTAGGTTCGGACTTTTCCCCGTTAACGATGATAAAATCGACGCTCTGCAATCTGTCTATGGTTTCGCGCAATGGGCCTGCCGGTAGGCAGTAGCCGTTGCCAAAACGTCTTTCCCCGTCAATGACGGCAATCTCGATATCTCTGTTCAAGGCATAGTGTTGCAGGCCATCATCGGACAAAATGACATTGCAATCGGATTGCTTGAGCAACAACTTTGCATCCTCTACTCTCAACGGTCCTATAGCCATAGGGCAGCCGGTCTGTTTGGCTATTAACAAGGCCTCGTCACCCACATTTGCCGCCATACTGTTTACATCTACCCATTGCGGCCATGATTCCGCTTGCCCGCCATAGCCTCTGCTGATAATACCCGGTCGATAGCCAGCATCCTTAAGAAGCTGGGCCAGGAAAATAAGCAAAGGTGTTTTACCTGTGCCGCCGACAGTAATATTGCCTACCACGATAACAGGAACAGGCATGGTGTGTTTTTTTAACACCCCGATACGGTACAAGAACTTCCTGAATTTAACAAAATCAGAGAACAAAAAACCCAGTGGCATCAGCCATGTGCCTATAAACGGATCTTTATACCAGATATCCACTGCCCATCGAGCCAGCGTTTTTTTCATTGTTCGGTCTTTGAATGTAGTGCCGCAAAAGTGATATGGCTAAATCCGGCATCGCCAGCAGCCTCTAACGCTGTAATAACAGCTTGGTGAGGAGTCTTTCCGTCGGCATTGATGATAAAAGGAATCTGCCCTGAATGTTCCGCAAGTTTGTTCAATTCCTTCTTTAATGTGTCAATACTCTGGTTAACCAATTGATGAGGCAAGCCATCATCACCATTCAGGTAATAAGTGCCATCTGCGTCAATGGTCAATGTGACCATTTTTGGATGTTGCTCGGCATCTGCACCATTTGCCTCGGGAAGTTTGATATTGACTTCTGTATGTTGATTAAAGGTCGTAGAAACCATGAAGAAAAGCAACAGTACAAAAAGCACATCGATCATTGAGATCAACGTAATATCAACATTCTCCCTTTTCTTACGTTGAAATTTCATCAGGATTCCTCACGCTCTCCGTGCAGAATATCGATCAGTTTTAATGCTTCCTCTTCCATACTGACTACATAGTCATCCACCAGCCTTTCAAAATAGCGATGAAAAATTAAACTGGGGATAGCGACAGTCAACCCTGCTGCCGTGGTGATCAGCGCTACTGAAATCCCTCCGGCTAAAACGCTGGGATCACCAGCCCCATGTAACATGAGGGAAGAAAAGATTTCAATCATGCCAAATACTGTTCCTAATAAACCCAGCAATGGGCCAACTGCTGCGATAGTACCCAAGGTATTAAGAAATCGCTCCAAATCATGAGCAACCTTCCGGCCTGTTTCTTCAATACATTCCTTCATGAATTTTCTGCCGTGATGGCTATTGGCAAGGCCGGCCGCCAAAATACAACCCAAGGGTGAACTGTTTCTTAAGTGGCGCAAGGTGGCGTCATCAAGTTTTTTTTCGCGGTATAACTTCCACACCTGAGGGACAAGTTCCGGTGGTAAAATCTTCTTTCTTTGTAAAGACCAGAAACGTTCAGCGACAATCGCCATTGCGCCAATTGAACACAAAATGATTGGCAGCATCATCCAGCCACCGCTTTTTATTATCTCAAACACATTATTTCCTAAATAGTCAGTTCTGTTTGTTGGGCGTACAACAAAAAAGTCCGCCCTATTTGATTGCTATTTTAACTCAAGACCACTTTATTTTGGGCATTTTCCCGGCCTACCCACAAATAGGCGATCAAAAAGGCAATACCGCAGCATATTGCCGCCATTGAATAGACAAACTCCGCTCCCAATGACTCCCAATAATATCCACTATAGTAACTGCCCAGCATTCCACCTAGACCATAACTTAAGCTGGAATAAAGTGCCTGACCTTTACCTTGGTGCTGTTGCCCAAAATAAAGATGAACCAAATGAATAGCGGCAACATGAGCGCCTGCAAACGTTGCAGCATGTAAAAGTTGAGCAAAAATCAGTAACCAAAAATATTCAATACACCAGGCAATTATCAACCAGCGAACAATCGCCAACAGAATGCTGAACAATAAAATGGTTCTTAGAGAAAAACGTTTCAGTACCCGACTCATGTAAATAAATAAAACAATCTCAGCAGCAACAGCCAGCGCCCAAAGAAATCCGGTCAGACTTGTTGAGTAATAATGGTGCTTCAGATAGATAGAGTAAAAAACGTAATAAGGCGCGTGCGCCAGTTGTAACAGCGTATTAACTGCCAGAAAAGCCAACACTTCCGGTTTTTTTATGATTTGCATGATACCGACGGCGGCTGTTCCATGACTGATGGCTTGAGTTGCCGGCGTCATTAAGCTGACCAGCCAGATTAGCGTCAACAATGAGGTAAGGACTATGGGAAGTACTACATGTGGCTGATTATCCAATAACCAGCCTATGCCTAGCACCGCAACAATAAAACCGATAGATCCCCACAGCCTTATCTGACTGTAGCGATGTGTTTCATTCTTTAAATGATACAAGGTTACCGCTTCAAATTGCGGCAAAGCGGCGTTCCAAAAAAAGCTGAAGCCGATAGTTATCCAGGCAAACCAGAAATAGCCATGAATAATCAAAAACCCGGCAAAAAATAAGGCGGCTAAAAAAGAGGCTATGCGAATAATGCGTAAGTTTTTTCCGGTACGATCAGCAATCCAACCCCATAGAATTGGAGCAATAATTCTTGTGCCGCCCAGCAGTGCAGAAAGTTCGCCAATTTCAACCGGATTAAATCCAGTCTCTTTTAAATAGAGGCTCCAATAAGGGATAAAACCGCCTACTGTCGCAAAATAAAAGAAATAAAAACCCGACAGTCGCCAGTAAGGAACGGACATGGTTTATCTTAAGATTGGCAATCCTGAAGTAACGCCTGCGTTTTGCGCACGATGACGTAACAAGTGATCCATAATCACTATTGCCATCATGGCTTCAGCAATCGGCGTTGCACGAATACCTACGCAAGGGTCATGGCGGCCTTCGGTAATGACATCAATGGCCTCACCTTGCAGATTGATGCTTTTACCCGGAAGACGCAGACTGGATGTGGGTTTTAACGCGATACTGGCAACGATATTCTGGCCGCTGGAAATGCCACCCAAAATACCGCCGGCATGATTACTTAAAAAACCATCCGGCGTAATTTCATCGCGGAACTGTGTACCTTTGCTGTTAATGCAAGCAAAGCCATCACCAATTTCCACGCCTTTTACCGCGTTAATACTCATCAGTGCATGCGCCAGATCGGCGTCGAGCCGATCAAAGATAGGTTCGCCTAAACCCGGGGGGACATTGGTTGCGACCACTTCGATTTTTGCGCCAATGGATTCACCTTCTTTGCGCAAGGCATCCATATAAGCTTCCATTTGTGCGACTTTATCAGCGTCAGGACAAAAGAAAGGGTTACTGTCAATAATAGCCCAGTCGAGCTTTTCAATTTTTATCGGGCCCAGTTGCGACAGATAACCACGAATCTCAATACCGGCATGTTCTTTGAGATATTTTTTGGCTATGCCTCCCGCTGCAACGCGCATCGCCGTTTCACGGGCCGATGAGCGCCCTCCTCCACGGTAATCCCTGATGCCATACTTATGCTGATAGGTATAGTCCGCATGACCAGGCCTGAAAGTATCTGCAATTTTAGAATAATCTTTTGAACGCTGATCAGTATTTTCAATTAGTAGGCCAATCGGCGTGCCCGTGGTTTTGCCTTCGAATACACCTGACAGGATTTTTACTTCATCGGCTTCGCGGCGCTGGGTTGTATATCTTGAAGTGCCGGGTTTCCTACGATCCAGATCGTGCTGTATATCGGCTTCCGTCAATGTCATTCCCGGAGGGCAGCCATCAACGATGCAACCTAAAGCAGGCCCATGACTTTCACCAAACGAGGTGACGGTAAATAATTTTCCTATTGTATTTCCAGACATGGTTTAGTTTTTTAAGGCCGCTAAAAATAATTCGTTATATTGACTAACCTGTTCAGCCGTCAGCAAAAAAACACCGTCGCCGCCACGCTCAAAATTCAGCCAGTAAAAAGGCACATTGGGAAAAGTATCCTGTAATGTTTCCGCACTGCTGCCCACTTCCACAATTAATATCCCCTGCTCTGCCAGGTAGTTATCGGCATCAACCAGAATGCGTAGCACGATATCCAGTCCTGAGTAGCCTCCCTTAAAACCCATATCCGGCTCAGCACGGAACTCTGCGGGCAGTTGTTCCCATTCTTCAAGGCATACATAAGGAGGATTGCTGACGATGACATCATATTTTGTGTCAGGCAGTTCTTGAAACAAATCCGAGTGATAAAGTTTCACTGAATCAGATAGCTGATGATTATCGATATTGATTTCGGCAACGTCGAGTGCGTCAGTAGATAAATCAACGGCATCGACTAAGGCATCAGGAAAGGCGTAAGAGCAGGCGATGGCTATGCAGCCACTGCCGGTACATAAATCTAAAATGCGGCTAACTTGATCTTCATCTACCCAAGGTTCGAAACGTTGTTCGATTAACTCGGCAATGGGCGATCTTGGAACCAGCACACGTTCATCAACATAAAACGATAAGCCTGCAAAAATGGCTTCGTGGGTTAAATAAGCAGCCGGTTTGCGCTCCTTGATACGCCTTTCTATTATATCGATTACAGCCTGACGTTCTTTCAACGTTAAAACGGTTTCCAGGTAAGGTTCGGCCAAATCATAGGGTTGATAAATGGTATGCAACACTATCGCCGCAGCTTCATCAAGCGCTGTTACAGAACCATGGCCAAAAAAAATCTTCGCTTCCGTAAACCGGCTGGCGCCCCAACGAATATAATCACGAATAGTCGTTAACGCTGTTAAAACCTCAAATGGAATTGTTTTCATTATTGAACAAAGTAAGATAAGGAATGATCTGGCTCGGCGAAAAAATTAATTTTAAACTAAACTTTATACGATTGTCCGAATATTAAATAAACATGGTATGAGTAAAAAACCGATATGGCAGTGCTTGCTCGATGCTTAAAGACATATAGGCAATAGAGCGCCCAAAGTAGGTACTTTAGGCGATGCCGAAGCCATGCTTATAGAGATGGGACAAATGTTAAAAACTGTCAGCCTTTGCTCGCGCTGCTTTTGCCCCTGCAGAATCTCTTTGCATTTCTCTGGCGTAGGCAATCAATAACCAGCTTTGTTTTTTCAGTACGTTATTGTTAGAAGCCAATAGCGCAGATTTTTTTGCCAGATCTTCTGCCAAACGGGGTTTTGATTGCTGTATTCTTAAGACTGCCAGCTTATAGAATAAATCCGCATTCCGAGGCTCAATTCTGATAGCTCGCTCAATAGAGACAGCAGCCGAGTCCAAATCACCGGCTTTAGTATTTTGATTCGCTGATGAGACTAACGCCCCGACAGCCGGAGATAATGATGTTCTGGATTCAAAAGGTTCAAACGGCTTTAACTCTTTTAATGGAGCCGGTTCTGAGTTTGACAGCGGTTCAGATTTTATTTCATCAGTTCCTTCGAGTGGTGCAATTTTAACCGTTTCAACTGACTTGGACTTTTTTGACTTTTTTTTCTGAGTTGGCTGCGGAGCAGCCGTTTTATCAACGCTGGGATATCCGCCATAAACCGGTGCAGTCGGCTGAGGACCATTGAACTCGGCACAACCCGTGATAAGCGTTGGTAGCAAACAAATTAAAACATAACGATTAAGTGACATGATTCAAAAAAGCTCGATGTTGTCAGATTGATTTTGTTGATTATGAGAGTTTTTTATAACAAGTGCCTTATTTCTTATTACACAAGATTCGAAAGCACTAGGTGATCAACTCGTCATGTGTTCAATTCTCGAATAATCAATTTTTTAAAATTATAGCAAGAATAATGCCCTGCGGTGTTATTTTAAAAACACATTTTAAACATGATATGATTAGCTATTTATTAAGTCTGTTTTATTAAGGTTAATACGTGTATTAAAAAATGCCGTAACACTCAAAATATAGACATTATTACGTTCATTTCACATCCATTTGTTTACTAAAGTTCCTTTGCAGTCTTTGGAAAATGTGCCTAGGTTTTAACTAGTCTGCCATTTACAATAGCTGAACTTTTAGATTTTTTCTGCCGGTATATGTCCAAAAGATTCTCCATTTTTCTATTTCTTCTTATTCCTGTATTAGTCGCTATTGCAGTTTATTTTGTGCCGCCTCCATTACAGAAAGCGGGAATTACGCCGCCGCCGACCGTTAGCAAGCAATCAGTAGAAACCAGTGGCGTCGAAAAACCTTGTTCTAATGAACATCCTGAATGGCGGCAGGCACAAGTCATTGATGGCGTGAAGATTGATGAAGCGCCGTCATGCGAACCTGATAATCCCTACGACATTGCCGTTTCCGTAAAAGGCACCAACAATGTGTCGATGAATACGCTGATGCAAACACATTTGTCTCAGGATGCCTTGACCATGACCGATGATCTCGATGGCGATGGCGATCCCGATATCATTCGCATCAAGCTGGAAGTTGTGGAACTCAACGGTGCAAGTCCCGACGGCGAATTTCTGATTAATACTTACGACATTGCCCCCGGCATCCAACCGGGGCTTTGGGTGTTCGCGCCCAAATCCAGTGGTATGGCGCTTAAGAATTTCAATTCTGTTGTCGCTAATCCTCTGTTACGTGCCCCATCGCCGGTGATTCGCGTTGAACAAGGCGACAAGGTTTATATCACGCTGGAAAACACCCATTATTTACCGCACACCATCCATCTTCATGGTGTTGACCATTCCTGGGAGACTGCTGCCGGTGACGATAATGACGGCATGGAAGAGCATCCGGTGTTTCCCGGCAAAAGCCATACCTATGAGATAAAGCCCAGACATACCGGTACCATGTTTTATCATTGCCACGTACAAACCGCCCAGCATTATATGATGGGCTTAAACGGCATGTTTATTATTGAAGAAAATCAGCCGAATAACTGGGTGCAAACCTTTAATGTCGGTGCGGGACAGGTGCGTCATCCTGCGGTAGCTGTGAAGAAATCCTATAGCCAGGAATATGATTTGTATTATCAGTCCGTCGATAAAAAACTGGCGCAAATCATACAGAATGCGAACGATCCAAGGCTTATTGCACACCGGATGAGCCGCGAATACAACATGACCGAATCGTTTGAAAACTACTTCATGCTGAACGGCCATTCTTTCCCTTACACGCTGAGGGACGCGGTGATTGTTGCCAATGAAAATGAAGATATCAAACTGCATGTCGCCAACGCCCAGCGTTCTTTGGTAGCGCTTCATATCCACGGGCATAAGGCCACCATTACCGCTTATGACGGCGTTGATCAACCGGCGGGAGCGCAGATAACGCGGGATGTATTTGACATCGCTCCAGCGCAACGGCTTGATTTGCGTCTGCGTACCCTAAACGACGGCTTGGACAGTTACGGCCCCGGTCTATGGATGTTTCATGACCATGTGCCAACCGGCACCACCACGGATGGCATGGAGCCAGGCGGCAACATGGCAATCCTTGCCTACAAGCCTTTAATTGATGAACAAGGCATGCCGAAAATGCATGACGCCTTGCTTGATCAGGTATTTAATAAAGATTACTACGCCAAAAAACAGGCAGTCTGGGGTGAAGGCGATTTTGCGCCGTTACTGGGCGAAGCCGGGTTAATTGCCCCCGATTATATTCGCATCATCATTTTTGGCTTGGCGGCCGGTTTGGTCATAGGCCTGCTTGTTTTTATGGCGCTGGTTTACAAACGGAAACAAAAGTCATGAAATTATTAATGACACTCCTGATGACGCTGAGCTTGCATTCCCACGCAGCAGTCGGGGAAGAGACCATGGCAATGATGCATCACGGCAGCATGATGATGGATGAAAAAGGCATGATTATGAATGCCAATAGCGACAATCTGCCCAAAGACTGCCCGAAGATTTCGGGCGACGTCAATATCACCATCCATGCCGGCCAGAAAAACGCACTGAAATTTCCCGGCAAAATGTTTGCTTTTGATAATCAGGAATGGGATGTCGCCCCCTGCTCCAGAATAAACATTACCTTTATCAATGACGACCAGATACGCCATCAATTGATGATTCATGGTTTGCCTGGCTATCTGTATCCGCAAGGCATGTTTCATTTGGAACTCTACGGCCAAGGCGAATTGAAGGCATCCCTGATTGTGCCCAGCCAGAAAAAAACCTATCTCGTGCATTGTGAATTGGCGCAACACATGGAAAAAGGCATGAAAGCGCAATTAAAAGTCGATGGTGGCGATGGTGATTTACCCAGCATTCCCGGTATCAGCGAGCCTGTCAGGGCCGATGTCTATCCGGTAGATTGGAATCAGGCAACCTGGCTTATCCTGATTTTCTGCGTGCTGATCGGGCTCATTATT
>JAQTLI010000050.1 GCA_028714995.1 Methylobacter sp.
CCTGGTAACATTATCAATATGATTTCAGGCAACCTTTCAATCAAATACGGATTAAAAGGCCCTAACTACGCCATCGTTACTGCCTGTTCTACAGGTACGCACAACATTGGCGATGCTGCACGTTTAATTAAATACGGCGATGCTGATGTAATGGTTGCCGGCGGCGCAGAGCGCTGCACAACATCACCAACGGCAATGGGTGGTTTTGCTTCGGCAAAAGCCTTGTCCCGCCGTAATGACGATCCACAGGCCGCTAGCCGTCCCTGGGATAAAGATCGTGATGGTTTTGTATTGAGCGATGGCTCTGGTGTCGTGGTCCTTGAAGAACTGGAACATGCAAAAGCGCGTGGCGCAAAAATTTATGCTGAATTAGTGGGTTTTGGAATGAGCGGTGACGCTTACCATATGACGACTCCTTCAGTGGGCGGCGAAGGGGCAGCGCGCTGCATGAGAAATGCATTGCGTGATGCCGGTTTAAATGCTGATTCTGTCGATTACATCAATGCTCATGGCACATCAACGCCAGCGGGTGATATTGGTGAAACCCAGGCGATGAAAGCAGCCTTGGGCGATCACGCCTATAAAGTGGCAGTCAGCTCAACCAAATCCATGATTGGCCATTTATTAGGTGCGGCGGGCGGTATTGAGGCCGTATTAACGGCATTAAGTATCAAAAACCAGATAGCTCCACCAACAATCAACCTGGAAAACCAGGATCCTGAGTGCGATCTTGATTATGTACCGAATACCGCAAGAAATATGAAAATCGATGTAGCTATGTCCAATTCATTTGGCTTTGGCGGCACTAATGGCTCGTTGGTTTTTAAACGTTACGAGTAATCTGATTATCATATTTTAAAGCACTCGATGCTTCTTGCAGATGACTCTTATAAATGGTGTAAGCAAGGAGCATATCGAAATATCAGATCGCGGTTTTCAATATGGCGATGGATTATTCGAAACGATTGAAGTAAGAAACGGACAACCTGTCTTTCTTGAACGCCATTTAGACCGGCTAAATTCAGGTTGCCGTCGACTTTCTATTACACCAGTCGATCATGCGCTACTTAGCATTGAAGCTAAAGAGCTGTGCAAGCACTCTGAACAATCTGTACTTAAAATCATAATCACTCGTGGCTCTGGTGGACGGGGTTATCGTCAGCCTGATGTAATCCAGCCTACACGTGTATTAAGCCTTCATCCCTTTCCTGATTATCCAGACGTCTACAAAGAGCAGGGGATAGTTGCCCGTTTCTGCCATACCCGTTTAGGTTTAAATCCTGCATTAGCGGGTATTAAACACCTGAACCGGCTTGAGCAGGTATTGGCGAGAGCCGAATGGAATGATCCTGAAATTCAGGAAGGACTTATGCTGGATATCAATGATCATGTTATTGAAGGAACAATGACAAATCTCTTCTACATTAAAAATAATATGCTTTATACCTCATCACTTGAGTTAGCCGGTGTTGCTGGCATTATGCGCAGTATTATCATTGAGTTAGCATATAATCATGATATTCCACTAATTGAGCACACATTTACTAAAGATGAGCTATTATCGGCTGATGAAATATTTATCTGCAATTCAATCATTGGCATCTGGCCCATTAAGCAAATAGCTAACACTCATTTCCCAGTTAATCTTAAAACCAGGCAAATACAAATCTGGCTGGACAGGTACAAATGAAACGCTTGATAACGATCAATAAAATTATCGGATTTGGATTTGTCATTTTAAGTTTTATGGGCGGTTGGTTATTGAGGGATTACCAAAGCACTTTTGACGTTCCGGTTGTGATCGATAATCCGGTCACTATTGAAATCGAAAAAGGCGATTCATTTAACCAAATTACCAACAAATTAGTTAACCAAAAGCTGGCTATTAAACCGTTCTGGTTCAAAGTCGTCGCATTTCAGGATGAATCGTATAAAAAACTCAAACCAGGGGAATACGAATTAACCCCCGGCATAACTGTACCGGAAATATTGGCTTTATTCGTCCAGGGAAAAACCAAGCAGTACGCCATTACCTTCCCGGAAGGCTGGAGTTTTAAAGAAATATTGCACGCAATAGAGATAAACCCTAATCTTGAGCACACTTTAGTCAATGCAGATTTTGGAAGCATAATGACCAAGCTTAATGTGGACAAAAATAATCCAGAAGGCTTGTTTTTTCCTGATACTTATTTTTTTGAAAAGCACATGACTGATGTCTCTTTATTAAAAAGAGCCTACGATAAAATGCAGACGGTATTGCAACAGGAATGGCAGAATAAAGCAGAGGGACTGCCTTTTAAAACGCCTTATGAAGCATTGACTCTTGCTTCAATTGTAGAAAAAGAAACCGCAGCAAAAGCCGAAAGGCCCTTAATAGCCGGCGTGTTTATCCGCAGGCTTGAACAAGATATGTTGCTGCAAACTGACCCTACGGTTATTTATGGCATGGGTGAGAATTACAAAGGCGATATCGGGTATTCGGATTTAACTACCGCTACACCCTACAACACCTATGTTGTCAAAGGCTTGCCACCAACGCCGATTGCCGTGCCGGGACGAGATGCCATTAATGCTGTTTTGCACCCTGACAACGGATGCAGTCTTTATTTTGTATCGCGTGGCGACGGTACTCATGTGTTTTCAGCGACACTGGAAGATCACAACGCGGCCGTCGATACTTTTCAACGGAAGAAAAAATGATCAGAGGGAAATTTATAACGCTGGAAGGCGGGGAAGGGGTAGGGAAGACCACCAATCTGGCTTTTATAAAAGATTATCTGCAGCAACATAACATCTCTGTCATTGTTACGCGCGAACCCGGCGGCACCAAGCTTGCTGAAAAAATACGCCATTTGTTGCTGGACAAAGATGGTGAGGAAATTTCAGAACAGGCTGAGTTATTGATGATGTTTGCAGCAAGAGCGCAACATATTAAACATGTTATTGAGCCCGCTTTGGCACAGGGAAAATGGGTCCTTTGTGACCGTTTTACTGATGCCACTTACGCTTATCAGGGCGGCGGGCGCAACATGAAAATCAGCACCATCGAGTGGCTGGAAAACCTGGTACAGGGTGCGCTAAGACCTGATTTAACCCTGCTACTGGATGCTCCCGTTGAGATTGGCATAGAGCGGGCAAGAAAGCGTGGGGCTTTCGATCGGTTTGAATTGGAAAAAGTCAGTTTTTTTGAACAGGTCAGGCGAGCATATTTGTTGCAAGCCGAACTGCATCCGAAACGTATCAAACTGATAAAAGCCAACCAGCCATTGGCTGATGTGCAAAAAGCAATTGTTGATGTCATTCATCCTTTATTCGGTTTGTGTCCCAGCCATGGTGTTGTAAAAGGCGTCGTAAAATGACTTTGACGTCGTCATTATTACCCTGGCAACAGCAAAACTGGGATCACTTGTGCAGTTATATTGCGCAGAAACGCATTCCACAGGCTTTGCTCATTACCGGCAATAAAGGACTGGGCAAACAACAGCTAGCTAATCAATTCGCTTATTCTCTGCTTTGCACAAAACCGCAGGCCAACGGTCTAGGTTGTGGGCATTGTGATAGCTGCCTGTTACTGAATGCAGATACGCATCCTGATTTTGTTCAAATAAACCCTGAAGAACCAGGTAAAGCCATTACTATTGGCCAGATGCGCAGCCTGATCACCAAACTAACGTTAAAGCCACAGTTTGAGGCTTATCGTGTTGTTGTCGTCAATCCAGCCGACAAAATGAATAATGCAGCGTCTAATGCATTTTTAAAATGCCTGGAAGAGCCGACAGAACGCACCATTATCATTTTAATCACCGACAGACCTGCCAAATTACCGGCGACTATCGTCAGCCGCTGCCAAAAGCTGGCTGTTACTACGCCTGATAAAGAAAGCATTTTAGCGTGGCTGAAGCAACAGAATATACAGGATAATCTGGACGCATTGCTTGGCTTGGCGCAGGGTGCGCCACTGCTTGCGCAAGACTATGCCAGCAATGATTCGTTAGCGCAGCGTAATGAATGCTTCAAGGCGTGGATGGCGATAGCGAGGCAACAAAACCATCCGGTTATTGTCGCCGAAGACTGGCAGAAACTCCCTGAATCGTCGCTGGTATTCTGGATTACATCCTGGGTTATTGATTTGATTAAATGCACTTATCAAGCAAAGGCAGAAAATTTATATAATCCCGATCTCAATAACCCCTTGAAAGAACTGGCGCAACAACTAGAATTAAAAGGGCTTTATAAATTGTATGACTTATTATTGTTGTGCCGACAGCGATTGGACACTCAAATAAATAAGCACATGATGTTTGAAGAAATTTTAATCCAATGGTCCGAACTAAACCTGAGCAAATAATTTCATGGCAGAACCAGCTCTAGCACCCAGGCAAGGTATATTGTCACTCTCAATTAAAGACAAAAACACTTTGTACGCCGCCTACATGCCGTTTATTACGAACGGAGGATTGTTTATTCCCACCAACCGCGAATATGCAATGGGGCAGGAAGTATTTATGCTTCTCAGTTTAATGGAAGAAGCTGATCGACTGCCCATCGCTGGAAAAATAATCTGGATTACCCCGCCCGGTTCAGCAGTTTATAGAGCTTGTGGTGTTGGCGTGCAGTTCAGCGATCAGGATGGTGGCACGGCACGCAACAAAATAGAAACCTATCTGGCCGGCTCTTTAGATAATGAGCGCTCGACCCATACGATGTAACTTCCTTATTTACTATGTTAATAGACTCCCATTGTCACCTGGATCGCATCGATCTGGCGCCTTATCAAAATGATTTCGCCTGTTTCATGAAGGAAGCAGCAAACTGTCAAATTGAACACCTCCTCTGTATCGCTATTGATCTAGAAACCTATCCCGCGATGCTGGCTCTGGTGTCCGATTACCCGCAAATATCCGTTACCGTTGGTGTGCACCCCAATGAACAGGATGGCAAAGATCCCAGCGTTGAGGAACTCGTCGCATTAGGCCAGCCGAATAAAGTCATCGGAATAGGGGAGACCGGGCTGGATTATTTCCGTAGCGAAGGTGATTTAAGCTGGCAACACCAGCGCTTCAGAAATCATATCCACGCGGCGAAGGCGCTAAAAAAACCGTTGATTATCCACACCCGCGAAGCCAAACACGACACTTTACGAATTCTTGAAGAAGAGGGCGCCAGCGAAGTAGGAGGGATAATCCACTGTTTTACCGAAGACTGGGAATTTGCCAAAAAAGCGCTGGATTTGAACTTTTATATTTCTTTCTCCGGCATAGTCACCTTTAACAGCGCCAAAGAAATTCAGGAAGTAGCAAAGAAAGTACCGGCCGACCGCTTCCTGATTGAAACGGATTCGCCTTATTTGGCGCCGGTGCCGTTTCGCGGCAGGCCCAACTATCCGACTTACGTGCGCTATGTTGCAGAAAAGCTAGCAGAATTGCGTGAAACAACTGTGAATCAAATTGCAGAGCAATCGACGGCGAATTTCTACACTTTATTCAAGTTGGCGCAGTCTTAATAACATCAACCGTTCGCCCTGAGCTTGTTGAATGGGCTGTATGGTTCGACAAGCTCACCACGAACGGCGTCAGCTCTATATCCTGGCAATCAAACCCAGCGCCTTATCCATTTCCCCGGTTGTATTATAAAAATGCGGGGAAAACCGTACGCCGCCGCCACGCAGGGCGCAGACCACGCCGTTGTCCTGCAGATATTTATATAACACCTCATTGGCAACAGTCCGGTGCTTGAATACAACAATGCCGGACTTAAGCGGCGCGTGGTGTGGCGACAGCAGAATCAGCTGTTCGTTTTTATCAATTTCAGACTTCAAATAGTCTGCTTTTTCAAGCACCTGCGACTCAACAACATCCATTCCCGTTTCCAGCAACAAAGACAAGCTGGCGGAAAGCGCGTGAATTCCCAGCGTATTGGGACTGCCGCATTCAAAACGGCGGGCAGTGGGGTGAACTTCCCACGGCTGGTTTTCATAATTATGGATGTCTTTCATCATGTGCCAGCCAAACTGCGTCAGTCTTAGCTTGTTTCTGGCTTCCGGCGTGGTGTAGAAAACGCCCAAACCTTCATGGCCAAACATCCATTTATGTCCGTCGGCCATGACGAAATCCGCCTGATAAGCCTGTACATCAAACTGCACAGCACCCAGACTCTGGATGGCATCTATGCAAAATAAAATATCGTGTTGCTTGCAGAATACGCCTAATTTTTCCAGATCCATGCGCAGACCGGAGGCGAATTGTATGGAGCTTATGGTCAATAACCGCGTGTTGCTGTCCACCAGCGCAATCAAAGCATCTTCAGGTGAATCCGCACTATGAAGATCAGCCTGACGGAATTCCACGCCCTGATTGGCTAATGATTCCCATGGCAGCCTGTTGGAGGGAAACTCCTCATTGCTGGAAACAATATTGTCACCGGACTGCCACTTCAAACCGTAGGCGACGAATGATAGCGCTTCAGAAGTGTTTTTAACCAACGCAATATCATCAGAGGAGGGCGCATTCAACAAAGCCTGTAACTGCGTGCGCAGTTCAGCTTCCTTGTTCAGCCAGTCCAGATAAAAGTGCGAGCCGTAACGGGTATTTTGTTCGGCAAACTTGATCACCGCAGCGCTGGTTCTTTTAGGCCATGGTGCAACAGCAGCATGGTTTAAATAAATCAGTTCGTCTGTTAACGGGAATTCTGGATGTTTAATCATGTTCTTATCAAATAATCGTAGGGCAGTTTCGCGTAGCAAACCGCCAATCATCGCACAATGCCAATGTCAGCCTGACGTAGTTGGTGGATTGCCTAGCGGCGAATCCACCTTACAGCTTTTAGCCATGTTGTTCCTTATCGATTACGTATCTCAATAGCGGTATTTGGCGCTTCTTCCCATTTTATTGGTCGAATATCTGTCATGCAGGAAGACCCTGGGCGTGCGCTTTTGTATGAGTTGATGCCTGTAACCTTATTTCTAAAGAACCAAATAGTTCTGTAATCGTGATAACCAAAACCTGCACCGGTTTGACAGTATTGCCATGCTTCGTTCTCTCCTTGTAACTGGCGGTCATCGGGAGATCCCATTATGGAAAGAACCTGTTCTTTAGAATCGCCTATATTAAGCATTATGGATTTCTTTTCAAGACTTCCACAGCCGGTTAACAACAATATAATAGTCAATATGCTAAATAGGTTTGTTTTCACTACGATGCTCATAAATTATTGTGTTTTAGTTAGATCATAATGATTTAGCCCAGAATTTGATTCGTAGACAACGACGCCGCTTGATCTAGATATTCGTATAGACCCGGAAATATAACTTGAATCTTCATTTTTTCGGCTTCTGAAAATACTATTCTCTCTAGTGGGTTTTCGGATTCTTCTGGCCATTGTGTTGCTTCCCAAACTGCGTAGAGGAATTTTTCGGATAGTTCTTCATTTGTAGTTGGCAATGTTGCAGCATCCGCTGTTGTAATTGAACTATCTTTTATGCCGCTGAAGAATTCAATAGGTTTGTCCTTGAGAGCTTCATAAAAGACATTTCGGTATTTAATTTTGTTTAGATTTAAGACCAGTATGTGCTCATCTAGGGTAATTTTTTTAGACAGTTCTTTTGCATGCATTAGGGTACGTCCTGCGGCAATCCACTTTACGCGATTATTGTTTCCATCCGAAAGGAATTTTTCTGCTTCTTCATAACCTTTTACACACGATTCTAAATAAAATTTGGAGCTTTTTTCGGTTGAGTCTTTAATCGCTCTTGCTTGCGTGAAAAAATGCCCCGATAGCGATAGTAGAACACCGGCAGAGATAGCAGCGTTTTTCAGAAGATCTAATTGAAAGGAAAAGTTAATGATAATTGACGCAATCGCTAATATCACTAGTGTCCATCCGATGTTTTCAAATATTCGCTGCATCTTGTTTTCTCGGGAATTAATTATTAATTAGGTTTACATAATTTCTGTTTCTTTTTCATCTTGTTTTAGCGGATAGATATTCGACTATAAAGACTTCGCATAATGTATATTATGTTAAATTACATTATGCTCGACCAAATCCCTGTATCTTTAGTCTATTGTTTCAACCCAGCGGCAACGGTCATTAACAATCTTGGGCGTATTCTTGTTACCTATGCCTTTGGCGATTAGCGCAACCACTCTGTCATCGGTATCGTAACCTACGTGTGCATCAATTGGATTAGCCATTTTACCAAAGCCAAAACCGTCAAAAATAGTTGCTACGTTAATGTTGATGTTAGTGACATCTATGCACAGCCTTGAATCCAGATATTTTTCTGCAAAGCCGTGAGGAATTGCGTAACTTAAAAGATCGTTGGGGTCACTAAACGCGATGATGGGCGTTTTGGCTAACATGCGCTGATTGTATTTTTCACCATTCGGCTGACAATACGCGGCTTTTTGGTTGCTTACATCGGGTAATTTTCGTCCCAACTGCAGCATGGGCAATTGATTGGACATCATATAAATGGGGATTTCTTTGTTCTGTAAAGCATTGCTAAATTCGACATCACGCTTATCCAGTAAAGTAGCAATGCGCTGCATTCCATCGATAATTATGCGACTGCCCAAGCTGTGGGAAATAAAAGCATACTGATCAACAAGCAAATTGGCTGCCGCGCCATCGTCATTAAATGAACAGGCTTGTGACACATCGTTAGGAAGGTCCTCCCAACCGCTTTTGGTCATCCAGCAAAATGATTGTGCGAAAGAGACCAATATGTCTTCCCTGCTTTCTCCCAGATAGATAATCGGATCGGGGCCGGTATCATTGGAGAATTTCTTCAGCAGATCGTTTACTTCTGCTCTGCGGAAGGAGTATTCCCCTGAATTATCATAGGCAAGCACTTCTTTTTGCTTGGCAGTAATGACAGACCAGGTTAATTCATAAAACATTAACTCCCTACTTCTGTCTTTACTTAGCAAACGGTTAATTCTTAGGTTGCCCAGGTTTTTGCTTGAATCAAGCCGACTGGTCAGCGTGATGTTTTTATACTGCGCTGACATCACCGGCAAATCCAGTTCTTTAGCCAGTTTTTCTACAAATTGCGTGGAGTATCCTGGCAGATGGTCGCCAACCCCATGCACCATGAGAACCTTCATTTTGCCTTTCTTATTGTTCAGAAACGGCGATAGTCCTGGAAATGGTTTTCCCCATATTTCACAAAGACGTGTGTCGACCGATTGCTGTTTTTCCAGAATTGCTTCGGCAACGCCTTTGCCTAAACTCGCGCAGCCGCTTAGCTCTCCAGCCAGAATAAGCATGAAGAGTATTTTCAATGTAGAATTCATAACCAAACTATGGCTTTACGGCTGTCACCAGCGCATTTACTTCAATCCTGTGGATTAGCTTGATGTCTGAAAATCCGGCATCACGCAGTTGATTAAGCGATGTCGTTTCACGCATGACGTGGTTTTCTGATTCATCATTAAATAAATGGACTATCCAGTGTTCCAGTACGTCCAGTTTATTAACCTTGGTTAACACCTTGAAATAATTGCTGATTTCTTTTTGTATGGTTTGGGTATGTTGAGAAATATCATCTAAACCATAGCGATCACCATTAATGAATTGGCCGCCGTGCTTCAAGACCCTGAAAATCTCCTCAATCACTTCGTTGCGATAGGAATCGAGGAAGTTGTGTAAGGTGTAGGCCGACGCCACTATATCAACGCTATCAGTCGCAATTTTGTTTAAAGCTGTCAAAGCATCATCGCCGCTAAAAGTTAGTCTCCCTTCATCTTTCCATTTGCTCAGGTGCTTTTTGGCTTGTTCCTGCATGACCGGCTCATTATCAACGCTTAAAATATTGAGCTTATCTGATGCGGTTAATAATGATAAGGTTGTGATGCCGGTACCGCCGCCCAGCTCTACAACGGTAAGAATATCGGTTGTTTTTTCAGCATACTCACCGGCGGTAATCCCCACCAGTCGACTCATTTGTGTTGCTAAGGGACAGATTAAATTGATCGTGTCATAGTCATGCCCAATGACTCCGGAAAACAGGGCGTCGTATTGCGATTTGTTTTTATTCATGCTTTTAATTTTTGTTTACGGTCATAGGCGGCTAATTGCTCTGCCGTCGCTTCGCTTTGATATTTATCTTTCCATTCCTTATAAGGCATACCGTACACTACTTCCCTGGCCTGTTCGTAATCCATTTCCACGCCCTGCTCTACTGCCGCCGCCGTATACCATTTCGCCAGACAGTTTCTGCAAAAATCAGCCAAAATCATCAAGTCGATGTTCTGGACTTCTGTATGTTTTTGTAAATGACTGACTAAATGCCTGAATGCAGCCGCCTCTAATTCTGTTTGTGTGTGTTTGTCCACAGATTTACTCCAAAATAAGCAATATTTGAGTGCTATTCTAGCAGAAACAACGATTCAAGCATGTACATTCCTTACTAAAGATTTTACAATGCCGCATCGATAGTTTTTTGCTTCATATATGAAAATTTATAGTTCATCGTTAGCTTTTTCGCCCATTGGCTTTAACCAACAAATTGGCAAGAGCGATAGCGCGCAAAACAAAAGCGGTAAAGATGGGCTACTAGTCTCTAAAGGTTCAAAAAACAAACGGTTAGATCGGGTGCTTTTTCTTGCTTCTGCACCTGATGAAATTAAAAAAACATTAAATAATACCGACTTGGGACTTGATTCAACAAAACAGGTTAACCATATTAACCTACTGGATTCAAAGACTTCAAGAGCTCTGCCAGCCTATAGTCGAGAACTCAACTCACCTCTGCAAGATCAACGCACTCATTTGATCACAGGCATTGATAATTACGCCTGAACACCCCACTTCCAGTTACTATGAAACAGCTTTTCGAATTTTTTCCAATTATTTTATTTTTTATCGCCTTTAAGCTTTACGATATTTATGTCGCTACCGCTGTCGTTATTGTGGCAACTATTATTCAGGTCGCTTACACCTGGTTTAAACACCGTAAAGTTGAGATCATGCAATGGATTACATTGGGCTTGATCTTGGTAATGGGGGGCGCAACCCTCTATTTTCAGGATGAACAATTTATCAAATGGAAGCTCTCTATCATAGAATGGCTCTTTGGTGCAGCCTTTTTGGGTAGCCAGTACATTGGTAAAAAACCATTCATTGAAAGAATGATGTCCGGCAATTTAACTTTACCAGAACATGTCTGGAAACGATTAAACGCCATGTGGGGCAGCTTCTTTATCAGCGTAGGCTTTATCAATCTTTATGTGATGTACAACTACAACACCGATGACTG
>JAQTLI010000051.1 GCA_028714995.1 Methylobacter sp.
CCAGCCTTTGCCCGTGCTTCTTTTGCTCCAGTAAAATCCTGTTGTAATTCTCTGGCATGTGCTATCAATAACCAGCAGTTTTTTTTCAAAACAGTATCTGTAGCAGCCAGTAACGCTGATCTTTTTGCCAAATCTTCCGCCAATTTTGGCTTTGACTGTTTTAGTCTTAATACGGCTAATTTATAAAACAGAGCCGCATTTCTTGGCTCAATTCTGACAGCTCGTTCAATCAAGGCGTCTGCCGAATCAATATCCCCACTTTTACTGCTTCGATCGGCCGCTAGAACTAAAGCCTCTGCCGCTGGGGGCAATGTCCCAGTGGTTTCAATGGGTTCAAATGGCGTTAATTCAGAATGAGTCGCTGGCTCAGGGTTTTCTGGCGATATTGCCTCTGAAGGTGACAATACGGGCTTAGGGTTATCCGAAGGTGTCGTTTCTGAAGGAGGCAATGTCGGCAGAGGACCGTCTATTGGCGCTACATCTACAGCCTCTGAAGGTTCAGGCTTTTCTAACGATGCACTATCTGAAGACGGCATTGATGATTCCGGCAAATCCGAAGGTGGCATATCTAAAGGTATTGAAGACTGTAAAGGTTCGGCCTTTATTTCAGACGGCTCTTGAAGCGGTTGTATTTTAATATTTTCCGATGGCGTTTTAATATCACGCAGACTGACAGATGGTTTCTGAATCTCCTGTTGTCCAACGTAAACCGGAGCTGGAGGCTGTGTACCAGAAAACCCAGCGCAGCCAGCTAAAAAAGAGGGTAGGGTGGAAATTATAATTAATCGTATAAGTGACATTTTAAAAAAGCTCTATGTTGTCGGACTGATCTTCTTTTTGATGCATAAGCATAGTTATTATCAATGATTGAATTTAACTTTGCCGTTAACAAGTGCATAGTTTAAGGCAAACAATACATCTTGCTGGGTAGTGACGTCATTGCATTTCTCGATCATGTGATAATTAAGCTATAACTTAAATCCTGCAATCCCTAATAATCAAGCAACAATCCCTGCTTTTTTATGTTCAAATTTAATTTTTTAAATCTGCCAATGCAGTTCTGTCCATGCCATTCAGGATATTTGATTGGATAACCATGGCCTTGCGTATCCAGAAAATCCAATAAGGCACCGACATAATAGCCATTGGCGGCTGGAACAATGATGCGCATTCCGTTGGATAAATGTGCCAGCAATTGCTGACGAATTCAACGACGCCATTGCTGGTATAGGAATTCCCAGTTCTAAACCAGGCTTGCACAATTTCTTTACTATCCATCCAATGGGCCGGTTGAGGATGATAGGAAAGCGGCCCCTTATTTTTGGGATTATAATTTTCAGATACTTTCTTGCGCGCAACACACCGAATAAGATGCAGAACATTCAGCGGACTATTTTTTTATAGCCTTTTGTTCAGCAAAGGTAATCATAGACGGTAGGTATTATTGAATAAGTCAGTTTTTCAACAATACCCAGAACGCAGGAATAGTTGCCAAGGGGCGCCCTTTAGCAGCTGTTTTTTAACGGTAACTTATCTTCTTGCCCGGTTGCTGCTGGGTTTGTGAGGCTGAGTTGAGTTTCTTCTAGGGCGTGGACCGCGTGGTTCCTCTGGTGGCATTGGCGGAGCAACTGCGGAGGCCTCAAAGCCGGCAATTTGTTCGCGTTTAATCTCCTTGCCGATCAGCTTTTCAACCAAGCGCAAAAAATTGTATTCATCATGGGATACTAATGATATGGCTTGGCCTTCCTCGCCTGCACGTCCGGTGCGACCAATCCTATGAACGTAATCTTCTGGTGCGCGGGGTAGTTCAAAATTGACCACATGTGGCAACAGGTTAATATCAATGCCGCGCGCAGCCACATCGGTAGCTACCAGAACCCTGATTTCACCGGCCTTAAAGCCTGCCAATGCACTGGTTCTGGCGCCCTGGCTTTTGTTGCCATGTATGGCGGCTGCCTTAATATCGACTTTGTTGAGTTTTTCTGTGAGCCGATTCGCGCCGTGTTTGGTGGTAGTGAATACTAAAACCTGCTGCCAATTATTTTGTTTTATCAAGTGACAGAGCAGCTCGGTTTTGTTGGCTTTATTAACCAGATAAGCGATTTGTTCAACCAGTTCTGCGGCGGTATTGCGCGGAGCGACTTCGATTTTTATCGGATTAACCAAAAGACCAGTCGTAAGCTTGCGTATATCTTCTGAAAAGGTTGCCGAAAACAGCAGGTTTTGGCGCTTTTTCGGGAGCAATGCAACAATTTTACGAATATCCCGAATAAATCCCATGTCCAGCATGCGGTCGGCTTCATCAAGTATCAGTGTTTCTACTTGATCAAGTTTTACCGCGTTCTGATTGACCAGGTCCAGCAATCGTCCAGGCGTGGCGACCAGTATATCTACGCCGCCTCTTAACCGCATCATCTGGGGGTTGATTTTTACCCCGCCAAAAACGACTTCGGATTTTAAACGGGGATGCAGATGCGCTCCATATTTGGTGACCGATTCGCCTATTTGCGCCGCAAGCTCTCTGGTTGGGGTCAGTATTAGCACTCTTACCGGTCGGTTATTGCCGTAAGCCTTTTGCGATAAGCGATGCAGGATTGGCAAGGTAAATCCTGCTGTTTTACCCGTCCCTGTTTGCGCAGCAGCCAGGACATCATGGCCACCTAAAACGGCTGGAATAGCTTGTGACTGAATGGGGGAGGGTGAAGTATAGCCTGCATCAGCAATGGCGCGCAGGAGTGGATCAGATAAACCGAGGGAGGTAAATGGCATATTATATAGAGTCTCAATGAAAGGCTGCTATTGACATGCGTCTTGCAGCTTTGTGAAAAAGGTGTAAATGGTACAATTTAAAAAAGTACTTTAAAAACGGGGAAATAAGGATTAATTGCAGTAATGTCCTGATGGAATATCGGCGTTTATTGAGTGGCTGAGCTAAGTGGTCTCTCTTGGCGCTGGTAAACGTCAGAGATATTGTAAGCTGTTGAAATGTATGGTGCCAGAGGCGGGTTTACGCTTGGTTATTAACCTGTTGATAGTTGTCTTGTATATTTTGTATAGTAAAAAACATACCTACAAACATATCCATAAATTATGCTGATATTATACCCGTTAATATTTTTTTACGGGCAAAAAAAACAGAATTAAGCCAGTCTTTGCATATTCGACTGCACGGATGCAGGGGTAGAGCAACGCATGGAGCAGTTGCCGAGATGTGGCCAAAAACCAAAAATCCCTTGTCTGGCAAGGCATTAGATTTGGTAATGTACTTTAGCAGTTCCAATCATCTATTTTTTTTTTCGATCATTTACTAGGGTATAGATGACATAAGCTACATAGATTACGGTTAAAATATAAATTCCTACTGACATATCTGTAAACCACCCTAAATTGAATTTTTTATTATTTAGTCTACGAAAGCGGGTTCAACTAACTTTGAAGACAGCCCAGTCAAAATATACCAGAAGCAATCTAATTAGGATGTAAAAATAAAAAATTCTTACAGAAAAGTGGATTAGTCTAGGGTTTTCAGTTGACTGTTTGCCAGATAATAATATTAAAGCCACTCAGTAAAATTAATGGCGGCTCCTTTTCAGTTAGGAATATCGTATGAAAATAAAATCAAGCTGGACAAGTACTATTGACAGCATAGTAAATGAAGGTGTCAGTCATGGGTTGGCGCAGTGCACGACTGACGATGCGTTTTACAATGGGCGAACCGTCTGTTTGAACGGCAGGCATCTGCTGAATTTTGCTCTTTGTAGTTACCTGGGTTTAGAGCTGGATTCCCGGCTTAAGCAGGGTACTATCGATGCAGTAACAAGATATGGTACACAGTTTGCTGTTTCCAGAGGCTACCTGTCAGCAACTCCATATACGGAGTTGGAAGCAATGCTTGAGGAATTGTTCGGAGGCTATGCCCTGGCAACTCCTACGACAACGCTAGGGCATATCGCTGCCTTGCCAGTCCTGATTCAGGAAGGTGATGTGATTATCCTCGACCAAATGGTTCATAACAGCGTTCAAACGGCTGTAAAACTGGTGCAAGCGCAAGGGGTTCCAGTCGAAACCTTGCTTCACGGTGACCTGGAGATGCTTGAGGAAAGAGTTAGCGCGCTTAGTAAACAATATCGCCATGTTTGGTACCTGACTGATGGTGTCTACAGCATGTTTGGAGATTTGGCTCCGGTAGAAGAATTGGGAAAGCTGTTAAAACGCTACGAGCAACTGCATCTTTATTTTGACGACGCTCATGGCATGAGCTGGACAGGCAAACACGGCAGGGGGTATGTCCTCGATTGTCTGCCCATTCAGGAGCGCATGGTTGTTGCAACGTCCATGTGCAAGGCTTTTGCTGCGGGAGGCGGTGCGCTTATCTTTCCGAATGCCAGGATGCATCGCCAGGTTAAAAATTGCGGAGGTCCTATGATTTTCTCAGGCCCTATCCAGCCACCTATGCTGGGTGCTGCTATTGCTTCGGCCTGCATTCATCTCTCGCCTGAGATACTGCAACTGCAAAAGGAACTACAAGAACGCGTTTCTCTGTGCAATCGTCTGCTGAAGGAATACGATCTGCCTTTGGCTGCTTCGTCCAAGTCGCCCATATTTTACATCAAGTTAGGGCATCCTCAGGTCGCCGCCTATATGGTCGAACGCTTGATGAATGAGGGTTTTTATACGAACTATGCTGTTTATCCTGCCGTATCGCGGCGGAAATCAGGTGTCCGATTCACGGTGACGCGGCATCTCTCAGCAGAGGATATACACGCTCTGGTTGAGGCGATTGCCTGCAATCTTCCCCTAGTCCAGAAGGCAAGGCTTAGGGAGAAAGCGTAAAAATAGCTCTGTCGCAAAAATTAAGGAATCGAACGGCGCATATGATTCGAAATGGACAGCTTAGCCGGATAACTTTGTCCGCATAGCTGTATCAACTTGAAAATCCCGATCAAACATCGGATGTCTTGATGGTGGCATAGCGCCGCCAAAGCGCCTTGATCCAATCATTGAAATCATCTAAATAGGTATACGCCACTGGAATCACCAGCAGGCTGAGAAAGGTTGATGTCACCAAACCGCCGATAACGGCGACCGCCATAGGACTGCGGAAGGATGAATCCGCGTCTCCCGCGCCAATCGCAATCGGCAACATACCGGCCCCCATCGCGATGGTAGTCATAACGATAGGGCGGGCACGTTTCCGGCAAGCATCCAGCAGAGCATCCATTCGGGACATGCCATGGTCTCGCCGCGCTACGATGGCATACTCGACCAGCAATATGGAATTCTTGGTGGCAATTCCCATCAGCATAATCAGCCCGATCAGTGATGGCATGGAAAACGCTTTACCGGTCAATAGCAGCGCTACAAAACCGCCACCGAAAGAAAGCGGTAGCGCAGCCAAGATAGTGATCGGCTGCAAAAACTCTTTGAACAGCAGCACCAGCACAATGAATATGCACAGTACGCCGGTGAGCATGGCAAGGCCAAAACTGGTGAAAAGTTCAGCCATCATTTCGGCATCGCCAATATTGATTTGCTTTACCCCTGCGGGCAGATTGCGAATGCTCGGCAAGTTTTGCACTGCGCCCGTCACCTCTCCCAGAGGTAAGCCAGAGAGTTCGATTTCAAAATTGATATTGCGTGAGCGGTCATAACGATCAATGACCGCAGGTCCACTGGAAAGCTCCAGATCGGCCACCTGACTGACCATCACCGATCCCGAGCGTGTTTTGCCTGATGGCACAGCGAGCCGTTCCAGCACCGAAAGATCGCTCCGTCCATCTGCGGCCAGTTTTACTACCACCGGCACCTGGCGTTGGGCGAGATTGAGTTTGGGCAAAGACCAGTCGTAATCCCCTAAAGTGGCAATGCGCAGAGTCTCTGCGATGGCTGCGGTGGTGACACCCAGATCGGCTGCACGGGCAAAATCCGTTCTTACAGCAATTTCCGGCCTCACCAGCGCGGCGCTAGAGGCGATGCTGCCGAGGCCGGGAATGGTTCTGAGATCACGTTCCACGTTACGGGCTGCGGTGCTTAATGCCTGCGGGTCGTCGCCACTCAGTACCAGCACGTATTTCTCGCCCGATCCGCCCAGGCCTACTTTGGTGCGCACGCCGGGCAGATTTTGCAGCGCCTGCCTGATGTTTTGCTCGATGACTTGCTTGTGCACAGGTCTGTCTTGTCGATTAGCCAGCAGAATCGTCAAGGTTGCTTTACGTACTTCGCCGCTTTGAGAGGCTGCAAAAGGATCGCCGCCAGCTGAACCGCTGCCGATGGTGGTGTAAACCGATTTCACATAAGGCACGTTTGCCACCAGTTGGCGTGCGGCTTCCGCCGAAGCCCTGGTTTGGGCAAGACTGGCGCCGGGCGATAATTCGATGAAAACCTGAGTCTGCGGATTGTCATCTGGCGGTATGAACCCCGTAGGTAGCAAAGGAATGAGGAGCAAGGAGCCGATGAAAAATGCCGCCGCTGCTGCTATCGTGGTCAGGCGATGCTTCAGGCACCAGGCCGCCAGTTTCATATAGTTTTGCATGATGCGCCCTTCCGGTGGGTCGGAGTAGCCGCTATCTTTCAACATATAAGCAGCCATCATCGGCGTCAACATCCGCGCCACTAACAGCGAGGCCAGCACGGCCAGTGCTGCCGTCCAGCCGAATTGCTTGAAGAAACGCCCGGCAATCCCGCTCATGAAGGCTGTGGGTAGAAATACCGCAACCAGAGCGAAAGTGGTAGCGACCACTGCCAGCCCGATTTCATCCGCCGCCTGCATGGCCGCCTGATAGGGCGTTTTCCCCATACGCAAGTGGCGCACGATGTTTTCCACTTCGACGATGGCATCATCCACCAGAATGCCAACCACCAGAGATAGCGCCAATAAGGTGATCCCGTTCAGGGAAAAACCCAAATACTCCATGCCCAAAAAGGCCGGAATTATCGATAGCGGGAGGGCGACGGCAGAGATGAAAGTCGCCCGCCAATCTTTTAAAAACAACCATACGACCAACACGGCCAGCAAGGCGCCTTCGTAAAGCATGGTCATGGAATTCTGGAATTCTTCCAGCACCGGAGTGACAAAATTGAACGCTTCGGTAAATTCTATATCCGGGT
Source organism: Methylobacter sp. (assembly GCA_028714995.1). Classification (GTDB taxonomy): domain Bacteria; phylum Pseudomonadota; class Gammaproteobacteria; order Methylococcales; family Methylomonadaceae; genus Methylobacter_A. Next base: position 7,108 of record JAQTLI010000051.1, read on the forward strand.
TGGAAAGTCGCAATTCCGCTAACGCTTTTTGCACACCTGCGCCTACCTCCACGTCGCTGGCGCCACGGCTGCGAGTAACTTCAAACCCTACCACCGGTTTGCCGTTGAGCAAAGCCATGGACCGAGGTTCAGCGACGGTATCCTCAATCGTAGCGACCTGGTCGAGCCGGATACGGCGACCGTCTGCCAAAGAGAGTTGTAGCGGTCGCATTTCTTCAACCGAAGCAACGTTGGCTAAAGTCCGCACTGGCTGCTCGCCACTGCCCAGATTGGCGCGCCCGCCAGCGCTTTCTCTTTGTATCTCGCGCAACTGGCGGGAAATATCAGCAGCCGTTGCGCCCAACGATTGTAGTTTGACGGGGTCCAGGGCAATGGTCACTTCCCGGCTAACGCCGCCCACCCGATTGACCGCTCCCACACCACGCACACTGAGCAACCGTTTGGCAACGGTGTCTTCTACAAACCAGGAGAGTGCTTCGTCATCGCGCTGAGTGGAGGCGACAGTAAACGCCAGGATCGGGGAACCTGCCAAATCAAGCTTGGTAACGATCGGGTCGCGCAAATCGGCAGGCAGATCGGAGCGCACTTTGGAAACAGCGGAGCGCATGTCGTCCACGGCTTCCTGCACGGGTTTTTCCAGCCGGAATGCGGCAGTAATAGTGACGCTGCCGTCCTGCACTTTAGTGGTGATGTGCTTTAGGCCTTGCAAGGTGGCGATAGCGTTTTCGATTTTACGTGCCACCTCGGTTTCCAGTTGCGAAGGCGAAGCACCGGGCAGGGATGCAGAGACCGTCACAGTGGGCAAGTCCAGATCCGGCATATTCTGAATCTTCATCGACTGAAAACTCATCATCCCTCCGAAGCTCAGCAGCACAAACAACATCATCGCTGGAATGGGATTGCGGATACACCAGGCGGAGACGTTCATGGTTGCACCACCCGCACAGTATCGCCATCGGCGAGAAAGGAAGCCCCGCTTGCTACCAGACGATCCCCCGGCTTGAGTCCCGAGAGTATTTCAAAACTGTCATCGGTTCTTCGGCCCAGTTGCACTTTGACCTGGGAGGCCTTGGCTAGTTCACCGTTTTGCTCGCCCAGTTTGAATACATAGCTGAAGCCTTCCCGCAGAGAGAGTGCAGTCTGGGGGACAGTGAGGCCGGCGTTGATGCCCATTTTGAATTCGCCCCGGGCGAACATACCCGCACGTAAGCCGTATCGGGCAGCTTCGGGCAAATCCACGTAAACCAAGCCATTGCGGCTCTGGACATCCAATGTCGGTGCCAGTGCGCGAATCTTGCCCTTGATACTGCCCACGTTGGGCACCACGACGCTAACAGTAATGCCGGGCTTGAGTTGCGCCATTTCGGCGGCGGTGACTTCGCCCCGCCATTCCAGCCGATTTTGCCGAATCATGCGAAACAATTCCTGACCTTTTGCAGCGACTGCCCCCAAGGTGGCGCTACGGGAAGAAATAACACCATCATCGCTGGCTAATACCCGCGTATATTTCAGCCGCAACAATTGCGAATCCAACTGCGCTTTGGCTGACTGCATTTTGGCCTTAGCGGTCTTTTCGCTGGTGAGATATTGGTTCACTTGCTGGCTACTTAATGCCCCAGAAGCCGAGATCTGTTTTGCCCGTTCGGCGTTAACTCGTGCATCAGCCAAATTTGCCTCGGCCTCGGCTAGCGCTGCCCGGCTTTGGGCGACATCGGCTAAAACGCTCTCGTCAGAAAAAACCGCCAGCACCTGTCCCTTCTTTACTATTTCGCCTACTTGCACGTTTACCTCAGTCAAATGCAGGTCGCTTACTTCAGCGCCAATTATGGCCTCCTGCCATGCCGCTATCGAACCGTTGGCAGTCAGTGTCGTAGGAATATCGCGCATGACAGGCTGGATTACCGTAACGCTGAGCGCAGGATTAGATGCTGAAGCGGTGTCGGCGGCAGACCCGTTACTGCGTCCGGCAATAATACCAAATCCGATCAGTACGATTAAGGCTGTCAGGAGTGCGCCTATTTTTCCTTTTGTCATGATTTTCCTCCGGTGAAATCGACCTGATGGTTTAAGAATTGATCCGGTTTTTCGGGTTCGCTTTTGTTTGAAACTGGAGAGGTTGCGGCGCCAATTTTCTGGGCATCTTCATGCTCATCCCAGCTTCCACCGGCTGCGCGGTAGAGAGCGATCCAGGCGCTCACTTGCTCCTGCTCTAATTCTATAACGGCCATTTCCGAGGACAGAACGTTACGCCGGGCCGTTTCGACATCGATCAAGTTGCCTAAACCGGCTTGGTAAAGTTCTTGGACAGCCAGAAAATTTGTTCGATAACCGGAGACGGCTTTGCGGGCCTCAGGCAGACGCTCGCCAGCGCTATCCAAGCGTACCAAGGCATCCTCTACTTCTTTTACTGCCGTGCGCACCTTGCTGCGGAAGTTACTTTCAGTCGCTTTATATTGAGCTCGTGCCGCTTCCACATCGGCAGCCCGTTTACCCGCATCGAACAGCGGCAAACTGAGCGTCGGGCCGATGGCCCAGGTTTGCGCGAGCAACAGTGCTGACCCATTAATGTTTTGCAAGGTTGGCGTGATGTTGCCGGAGAGACTCAACTTCGGAAACCGCTTGGCCAGCTCGACGCCGATATTGGCGCTGGCTTCCGCGACATCGCGCTCGGCGGCGGCCACGTCGGGCCGTTGTAGCAACACACGGGCCGGCAGGGAATCAATTCGGAACACTGGTGGACTGGGTAGCTTTGCCACCCGATCCGGTGCCTCAGTTAACAATTTACGAACTTCTGTTTCCTGTAAGTCGGTAATTGTGACCAGGCTCTTTATCGACCGTTCGCATTGCGCTTGTTGTTGCAGCAACGTTCTATTGCCTTCGGCGGCACTGGCATTGGCAAGTGCGACGTCCCCTGGAGCACGGAATCCGGCCTGACCGGCGATTTCCGAGAGCCGCGCCGATTCTCGGCGCGATTCGGTGTCTGCCTGCACTATTTGCACTTGACCCTCGCAATAACGATAGGCCAGATAAGCATTGGCGACTTCCACTGCCACCGCGACGCGGGCGTCGTGCCAGGATGCATTTTTCGATTCAAGCTGACTGCGGGCCGCTTCCTCCTGGCGCGCCAAGCCGCCGAACAGATCTATTTCCCAGCTGGATTGCAGCCCGAACGGAAGTTGGTTCCATATGAACGGAGCGCCACCAAAGGAAGAAGAGGAGCGTTTGGCGCCTATGCTGGAGTCTACATTGGGCAATAAGGCAGCATCGGCACCGACGAGGTTGGCCCTGGCTTGCTCAATGCGTGCTCTGGCATCGGCCACGGAGGCGCTTACTTGTTGGGCTGCTGCTAAAAAGCGGTTCAGGACCGGATCCTGAAAACGATCCCACCACCGGCTTAAGTCCGCCGGGTCGCCCTGGTGCGCCATTGGTAAGTAATTACCGTTGGGCTGGGGAGTCTGCCAGTTAGCCGCTGTCGGCAATGGCGCAGTTTGGTAATTCGGGCCCACTGTGGTCAGCAAGCCGCGGGATCCGCATGCTGAAAGTAGCAAAGGTAGAAGACTCCGGCTTAGTAGTCGCAGATTCTTATTGCTCATGAATTGCTTCCTGTGCGCGACGCCGGGCCTCGCCTTCGATCATCGACACGGCGTATCCGACCAGACGTTCTGCCAGAACATCAATCGATTTGGGGGTGTTTAACATTTGCGGCGAAATAGTCGAGACAACTTCTTGCCCAACATAAAAATGCACTGCCATACCGATGATGGCAAAGGCCAGTCTATGCACATCTGCATCAATACGTTGCAGGCCTAAATTTTTTTTAAGCATCGCAACGAGAGCTTCATGTTGCGGTTTGATTTCAGCATCGATTTCCTGTTGCCAGACCCCGGTCGGCTCGATCATTTCCCGGAAGTGCAATTTCATCACCAGCCTGATCTCCTCGCCTTTTTTCAGAGGTTCAAGAAATTCCTTGAAAAACCTGTCAAGTGCTTCGGTTAGAAGCAGATCTGAGTATGTTGCAATATTGGTGTGGCATTTTGTCTCGCCCATGGGCTCGGTGAACACTGCACAATACAGCCCTGCCTTATCGCCAAAGTAGTAGCGGATGG